>JBDSPM010000058.1:0-7254 GCA_039930325.1 Saprospiraceae bacterium | reverse complement strand
TAGTAATACTTCGATCGTTGTACGTCGGCAGTGCCATTAGACTTCTGGTTGGTTTACTTTTTCTTCGCTCGACTATCCTAATCGTTTTTGGAGGGGAACTTAGCCCTGTTAGTAGACTAATATCAGGCAATTCATTAGGTTGGTATTTTTTGTCATTCCATGCGACCTGAATGACTTCCTGCCCAGGCAGGTTCTTATCCAATTCATAGACCATCACGTATTGTGTGATTGGGAGCACTTTACCATTTGCATCCTTCCATGTCCAGGTAAGTCGGTAATAACCGGGAGCTGTGATAAGCGATGAAACATCAAGCGTATCAACTCCATTGATCGTAAAATCTTTCCTGCCGGCTACATGATCAACATCCCAGTCTGACATTTGCTCTTTACCTGGGATATAATAATTTCTGAATCGTGTAGCATATTCATTTGCCGGAATAGTCAGGATATCTGGTGATGACCATAGTCTGATTCTTTTATTTTCTGAAGGACCTTTTAGAAGAGTCACTTCGACCTCACCGCTTACTTTCACATTGGCTCCGTCACTGTTTAATGCGGTTACATTTATTTTTTTCAATTGATATTTTGGTACTCTTTCACCAAGACCTATATTGACTTCATATCCCTGGTTGTTGAGCGAAATAGATTTCGTGACTTCATGACTTTCGCCTGTGAGATCTGTTACAAATGCAGTCGTTTCAAACCTGTACATCAGATTAGGATCGCTACCAGGCTTGATTTTAGCTATAAATTTTGTTTCAAAGCTTCCATCATCTTTTGTAATTGCAGATCCAACGGCTAATACCTGCCTGTCTTCCTGTGAAGGCCAATACCCTTTCCAGTAACCATACCACCATGGCCTGTATGAAACTCGTTCTACTTTGTATCGAATGTTGGCACCAGAAACAGCACTGCCTGCATAATCTTTTGCATAACCTTTAAGAACAATTTCTTCGTTTAACCTAACTGTCTCTTTAAGGGTGTCAAATTTGACTTCAAATTTTGGCCGTTTATATTCTTCCACCTGGAAATAATGCCTGCTGGCACCATAACTTGATGAAATAGACATCTGACCCGTTAAGACTCCCTGTGGCAAATCGAAATGGCCAAAAAAGGTACCGTATTCATTTGATGTCAGACTTTGTTTGGATTGTTCCTGACCATTTGCATCGTACAGGATGACGTCGACTTTTTTATTGGGGACAATGGAGGGAATCCTGTATTTATCAAAATTCAAAACATATCCTTTGAAATACATTTTCTGTCCAGGCCGGTAGATGGCCCTGTCACTAAAGAAAAGCGTAGTGGGATCATTATTATTTTCACCTCCGTTGCGATAGATATAATATGAATCATCTTCATACAATTCATCCTCTCCTTTCGACAATCGTATAGAAATACTTTGATCATCTTTTTTAGGAATCACCACCCATCCTTCTGCATTGCTTACGCCCTCTCCTATTTTAACCTCGTCCTGTCTTTGCCTTCCATTATTATATTGATAGGTATAAAATTCTGCGTTGACTCCCTGCATGGGCAAGCCAGTTTTCCTGTTTAAAACTGCCGCGATTTGAGAATTCTCCCGATCATCAATAAACCAATAGCCTAATTCTGTAACCGTAAACATAATTGCACCGGTAGTCGAACTCTTGGCTTCAAAATGATCCATGTCAGATACCAGCAAAGCATAATGTCCTACAGGCAATGATGGCAATGCAACTTCTGTAGTATGTGGCTGATGATCTTTCCCGTCATCAATAGCCTGGTCCCAGGATTTGACAGAAGGTAGTTGGTCTAATTTGCGCAGGATTTCTTCTCCATTCCATGATTCGCCTCGCCATCTTCGCGGCGCATCCGGCAACCTGGACAATTTCAAATGAATATCAGAAAGATTTCTGTACTGAATTTGAGCAAGAAGATCTTCACCAGGCAGATTCAGTGATTCAACTGATGCAGACAAAGATTTTGTTTCCACCTGTGTGATTAGTTGCCGGCACAACTGGCTCCCGTATGCATCCGGAAATTTTTCAATCGCAGCCTTACAAATTTTTATGGCCTCATTATATCCGTATCGGTGCTGTGAGGTTTTATTTGTCGTCCATTCACCTGCCTGTTGCGTAAGCAATTCTGCCCTGTAATAGTCCACGAGAGCAGACTCAGGGCTATTTTGATGACTCCTCGCCAGATCATCTAATGTTTTCTGATAAATAGAATCTTTACCGTCAATCACAATATTGTCATGGACAAAACGAAGGCGTTTCAAGTCCGCATCCACAAGGGCTGCTTCATGTTTATCATCATTTAACCGGAAGGCTAATAATTGCTGAAACTGCAAAAGCGCTTTCCAAGTATTCGAAAGACTATCTGCAGTGGCAAAAGTATGTGCAACAAATGACCTCACAGGACTGAAAGCGATTGGATCCGTCAGCACAAAATCATAGGCCGGTTTAGTCAGGTAGGATTCGGTGCCTGAATAATAATCTAATGCCCGGTGCATCAGGATGTCGTATAGAGCGGGCCTTAGATCATCTGTGTTTTGTTTCTCTGTCAGGAGGATGGCATAGTCTTCCACCTTTGCTTTTTTTAATCCTTCCCACTCAACGGACTTATCATAATGAGATTGAATCTTGTCCAGGAAATGCCTTATGCCCCACGTTCTGATATCCGGGCCCGGAGTTCCTCCGAATTCTGTCCTATTTCTTAATTCCCATAGATGTGACTGGAGATATTGGGCATACCATTGAGCTGCCAAAGAATGAAGAACCGATCTGGCAGGTTCGGGATAGGAATCCACCTCGCTTTCAACACGCGAAAGTGATTTGATATCAGAATCTTCTTCGAGCTGCAGCAGATACCGGTTTTCATATACGATAGCTTTGACAAGCTGGCCAGAATCTTTGCCCTCAAGAGCAATGTTTTTAATCTTTTGAACTTCCTTTAAAGCTGAGGATATCAATCCTTTCTGCTCAAGGGAGTCAATGGCCTGCCACATGTTAGCTATCATCGTCGTATCAATTTTGGGTGATGAGGTTGCAGGAGATGGTTTGGTCTTGCATGACATAGACATGCTGATCCAAATCGCAATAGCTAAAAAAAGAAATGGTTTCATATAGTTGCATTACGTTAATTCTACTCTTTTTCTCAATCCTACCTTTTCAATATTTCCAAAATTTTTAATTGAAGAAGACGGTGACAGAAGCGATATTTTAGTTAAATAGAATGCATGATTATTCCAAATGTGTGATGCTTATCCTCGCAGAATTACAGAATAAATTCACTCCTTTAACGATTTATTAACCTGGGATTGCGGGATATCTTGAAGGATCGACAATATAAGGTAAAGCTTGCCCTGTTGCAAGATGTGCTGCAAGCTGATCTGCCCAATAAGGCGCCAGGCTGGTTCCTTTTGTTCCCATTCCGTTGAAGACATAACTTCCCTTTTGATCAGGATGAGGACCTATGAGAGGTCTGCGGTCATCAACGGTAGGCCGAATCCCGCTAAGATGTTCAATAAGCTCAACTTCACCTGAATATACTTCTGAAAGAGCATCCAGAAGAATTTGTTTTCCTTCTTCAGTTGGATTTGCATTTTCTGGCCATGGCTGATAATGGCTTCCAACCCAGAACCTATTTTTTTCTTTCAACGGAATCGAATAAATTTTTTCTTTAATAATACCTGGCATTTTCCAGTCAGGCATTTTTACAATGATGACTTCACCTTTATTTGGAATCAATCCGCTTGAAAACGGACGACCCACTGCACCTGTTGCGTATATAACCGAATCACTTTCAACATCTGCTTCAATGATTGGTTCATGTACAATCTGAAGAAGCCCGAATTCAGTTAAGAAATTTCTTGCATCCCTCAGCCATTCTGGAGTATCCAGGCGATATCCTCCAGTTACAATCCCATAAGGCCGTTGAAGAGGGTCAAGATCATCATGGCGCTTCATGGATATGTACGCTGTATATTCCGGATCGTTTGCACGTTTTTTCCACGCAGCGATTGCTTCATGATTTGATAAAAACCGCACGATATCTACCGGAAAAAAATACGTGCCCGTTAGCAACTTTTCAGTCCAACTATAAAAATCAAGCGCTTTTTCGACCAGCTCATCGATCATCCATGCTTTTACATATCGTCGGCCTGTGACAGGATTGATCAATCCCGACGAGGCCATAGATGCTTCTCCTGGTTGGGTACATCCTACTATCCTGAAAGGAATACCTTTCCTGTAAAATGTGAGGGCTAATACACAACCAGCTAATCCATGACCAACAATCAGGAATTTTTTTTCCATTGGCTAGTTGATTGAAAAAAGTATACGAAATACTACCCGAAATCTTATTTTTTGTATTTCAATCAAGAAGCTGCTTTTTTAAAGATAAAGGCAATCCGGAGATAACAAGCTTGTAGGAATGATCAATTAATTCAAGTAATAATTTATCGGCTATTCTTCCTTCAAAATAAACTGTATTCCAATGCTTTTTATTCATATGCCATCCGGGAAGAACTGCATCCGGATATTCATCACGCAGATCAATCGCCCGATCAGGATCGCATTTAAGATTGACACTGAATTCCGCCTCATCTAATCCGGTAAGGGCAAAAACTTTTCCGTAAACTTTATATACAAGCGTATCAGGCCCGAATGGAAGTGTTTCTTCCACACCCTGGAGTGACATACAGTGCTTCCGGAACGTTTCTATATTCATAATTACATCAATCCGAAGAGCTTGGCATATCTCAACATTTCACCCTGGTTGCTGATTTTTACTTTACCGGTCAGGACAGCCATCATGGGGTTAAGATCACCTTCTATGAGCTTGTGGAATGTGTCTTCATGAGCACGAACCACACAATTTGCTTCGCCTTTCAATCCATCACTCACATCGACTTTTCCATCAGCTACCTTAACCGTATACTGACCGCCACCGTCACCTTCTAAATCGAAGTGAAACACAGTTTCGAGCCCTTCTATCGTGTCCGGAGAGACTTTTGATGATAAAGCATATAGATATTCACGCGAATTCATTTTAGTCGTATTTATGAGCCCCTGTGGTAAAGGTAAAAGATTAAAGGAAAAGCATAACAGTGTGGCACACTTAGGAGGGCTACAACTAAGTGTGCCACACTGTTTTAACGCTTTTATTGTCAGAGTACCAGGATAGTTTTGCACATTTTATTCCGGAAATAGTAGATTCCTGTCCTGGATTTTACTTTATCACTGTTTGAGCCGGCACATGTTTTTTCATTCTTGTAGTTACTTTTACCGCTGATGATTGACCGGAATCTTAAGATAGTTTTTATGGGAACGCCTGAATTCGCAGTACCCACACTTGAGATTTTGTCTGATGCCGGTTATACTATAGCAGCAGTCATTACTTCACCAGATAAACCCGGAGGGAGAGGACTGAAGAAATTGATGATCTCTCCTGTCAAGTCATTTGCGTTGGATCGCGGATTGAAAGTCCTGCAGCCGCCTAATCTTAAATCAAAAGCATTTCTAAGTGAGTTAAAAGCTTTGAACGCCGATTTACAAGTGGTCGTTGCTTTTCGTATGCTTCCTGAAAGAGTCTGGAGCATGCCAAGACTGGGAACGATCAATCTTCATGGATCATTACTACCGGCTTACAGAGGGGCTGCTCCTATCCAGTGGGCGATCATCAATGGCGAAAAAAGCACCGGCCTGACCACATTCATGCTCCAGCATCACATCGATGAGGGAAATATCATAAGGCAATGTGAAATACCAATATTGGATCATGACGATGGTGGCACTTTGCATGACCGGATGATGCACGAAGGTTCTAAGCTGGTCATGGGCAGCGTCGATTTATTACAAATGGACAATGTCACTTTCTTGCCTCAAGATCATCTTAAAGCCAGCTTTGCACCTAAAATCCATCATACAGATGCCCGGATCAATTGGCAGAAACCGGTTGGTCAAGTTGTAAATCTCATTCGGGGAATGTCACCTTATCCGGGTGCGTGGACTTTGCTGGATGGCAAGGAATTGAAAATTCTGAAGTCTTCTATTCTTTCTGAAAATGAGGCTACATCACCGGGAAACTTGATAATAATAAATAAAAAATTAATTGCCCATGCTGTAGGAGGAGAGCTTGAACTCCTTGAGGTGCAACCTGCAGGAAAGAAAAAAATGAAGTCCGGGGATTTTATAAATGGTTACCAGATCAAAAATTGGTCTTTGACATGAATTCAAATGCCTTTCTGACCAGGCGCTTTATAAGGTCAACATCCGGCAAAACCGAAGGATCTGTTGGTCCCATTTCTTCCACATAAATGTTATCCGGAGGAGCATTTTTCTTGAATTCAATGCTGTTGATGTAGGTAAAACAAGCAAGGCTCAGGCAAAACAGGGCAATGAAGCCTGAAAAATGGATAGTATTTTTTCGAATCCTGATCATGTCTAGTGTGACAACGAATTATGTTATGGAAATGTTACAATACACAAATCTCCATATGAGTGTCAAATATAAGTCTATAACCCTCAGCCGGTAGCACTTTAATATTATTTTAACGATTGGGATGTACCTGAAATCGTCCAATTCAAAACTAAGGATTTCTTTTTTCCATAAGGGTTGCGTGAGCATGAAGGATATTTTTTGTAACCTGATGTTGTGGATGGTTTAATACCTCATTGGCAAGTCCCTTTTCAACTATTTCTCCTTCTTCCAGCACCAGGATGTCTTTGGCAATCCAACGAATAATGCTGTCATCATGCGCTATCAGGATTAATCCCAGTTTCTGTTGGTCCATCAGGTAAAGCAAAAGCCTGATGATCTCATCTCTCGTCGGAGCATCCAGTGAAGTTGTGGATTCATCACAAATCAGGATAGCAGGCTTCATTAATAAGGCCCTCGCAATACTTATCCGAAGACATTCACCTCCAGACAAACTATCTTGTTTTCTATCAAGAACCTGATCATTAAGACCTACATCATTCAGAATTTTTGGAATGTCGATCTGCCATTCTTTGTCATGCTTTGTTGCCTCATCCACGACTTCCTGTAAAAGCCAGCGAATAGTTTTGTTCGGATGCAGCGACCCCCTGCCGTCCTGCATGACTAATTGAATATTCGAACGCAAAAACCGAATGTCTTTGCTGCTCATACAATCAATTTTCCTGCCATTGATGCTAATGTTTCCTTTAGTAGGAATCAACAACCCAACTAACAATTGTGCTAATGTAGATTTTCCACTTCCCGATTCGCCCATGATACCCATGCAAT
>JBDSPM010000057.1:0-2775 GCA_039930325.1 Saprospiraceae bacterium | reverse complement strand
CAGGTGTGGCTACACTATGATAGGCGGTCAATTGAAGAGAATCAATTACTCTGAGGATTTCGGAGAAATTTCTTCCGGTGCTCGGTGGATACGTTAAAGTCAATTTTACTTTTTTGTCAGGTGCGATGATAAAAACACTTCGGACGGTTGTCTTTTCTGTAGCACCGGGATGAATCATATCATACTGCAAAGAAACCTTGCGATCGCTATCGGCTATCAGCGGGAAGTTTACTTCCGTATTTTGTGTTTCATTGATATCTTTTATCCACGTATCGTGTGATTCGAGGGGGTCGACACTTAGTGCAATCACTTTGACATTGCGTTTGTCAAATTCATTTTTCAGTTTCGCGACCTGCCCTAATTCCGTCGTACATACCGGTGTAAAATCAGCGGGATGTGAGAAAAGTACACCCCAGGAAGTACCAAGATATTCGTAGAAATCAATTGGGCCTTGTGAGGTTTCAGCCTGGAAATTTGGCGCGATATCGCCTAGTTTGATAGACATAATTTTTGAATTTAAAGTGGGATAATGAAGTTACGTATATAATTTTGGATGGTTGGTGAGCTGCGGTTGGTGAGCTGTAGCACAAGGTTGAGAAATAGAAGGTCGAACCATAGCACAAGGTTGAGAAATAGAAGGTCGAACCATAGCACAAGGTAGTGGAATAGCAGGTCGAACCATACGATTTTTGATTTACGATTTTTGATTTTTGATTTACGATTTTTGATTTACGATTCTGAAATTGAAAAGCCCTTCAATCCGGTTAGAACTGAAGGGCTCCTATATTTCTAAATATAATACGCTTCTGGTTCAACCCGGAGGCCGGACACAACAACATGCATAACAGAAGAGATTATTTGATTCTTTCATGATTGAATACAAATATATGGTAGTTTGTTTCTTAATGTCAAGTGACTGATTGAAATTTGCATTAATTAAATCAACTAACAATACAATTGACCAAAAGTTATGCCAATCACTGAGACTCATTTTTCACTTCCCGGGCAAACGGGTTATTATAAAGGAAAAGTACGGGATGTTTATTATGTTGATGATCTTATGGTGGCGGTAGCTACAGACAGGATTTCAGCTTTCGATCACATACTACCCAGGCCGATTCCTTTCAAAGGACAGGTTCTTAATCAGTTAGCGGGTTATTTTCTTGATGCTACGGCAGACATTGTCCCCAACTGGAAAAAGTCGATGCCTCATCCGAACGTCACAATAGGTGTCCTGTGTGAGCCGATTCGAATTGAAATGGTCATCAGGGGCTATCTAGCCGGACACGCTTTGCGGCAATATAAATCCGGTAGAAGAAGCCTTTGCGGTGAAGAAATGCCGGATGGGATGGCGGACAATGAAAAATTTCCTCATCCTATCATTACACCCGCAACAAAAGCTGAAAGTGGACACGATGTGGATATTTCAGGTCATGATATTATCGGGCAGGGAATTTTACCTCGCAATGTGTATAATGAATTAGTCAAAATCACAAAGGCCCTGTTTAAACTCGGGACCGAGATGGCGGAAAAGCAAGGCCTTATCCTGGTAGATACGAAATATGAATTTGGATGGTACAGGGATCAGATTTATCTTATTGATGAAGTGCATACGCCGGATAGCTCTCGCTATTGGTACGCAAATGAATATGCATCAAACCAGGAAAAAGGTCTTCCGCAGGAACAATTGTCAAAAGAATTTGTAAGGGAATGGTTGATGTCTAAAGGGTTTCAGGGGCTAGACGGGCAGCAGATGCCGGTCATGGATGATGAAATAGTCCAGACTATCAGTGACCGGTATATCCATCTGTATGAACTGATGACAGGCGAAAAATTTGTAAGGTCAGAACAGGATATTAATTTCATCGAAGAAAATATCCGGCAATCACTTCCCAAACTTATGTCTCTATGAGTTCTTTTTTTTCGGAATGATATTTTAATACAGCCTCTGTCACTTCTTCTGCATCACCTGCTGTTCCATAAATCAACGAGGATTTCAAATTACGCTGCCAGGGCAATCCCATAAAATACAGACCTTGTACAGAGGTGATACCGTTGTGATGCATTGGCTTCCTCATCTCATCGAATACGTCCAGGTTGACCCATGAGAAATCTGAAGTGAATCCTGTAGACCAGATGATGGTTTTAATATTGTTGTCAATAATGTCTAATTCAAGGATTGGTTCCCTGGCAGAAATTGCCTGAGAAGGCATATCGTCATTATCTTGTTCACGAGGCAATGCCTTCATTTGCGTACCCGAGATGAATTGCTCAATGCCTTCTTTTATCTGCGAAGAAAAACCATCGCCAAACGCTATATGATCAGCAAGGTTATTTTCAAAAACCAAGGTATTATTGTTTACATGTTTTAGATAACCAAGCAGGTTTACACCTTTCGCTTCCAATGATTGCAGGCTAATCGTGTGACCAAACTCACCAACGCCTGACATCAAAGGTGCTTTCATATTCAATGCAAAATCCTCAGCTTCTGCTGTAGGTTTTTCAAAGAAATGCAAATCTGTCATCCAATCCATAATATCTCTTCCTCTATATCTCCTTGGAACACGCGCGACAGCACTAGTTGACAAGTATACATTGCGGTTAGCAGCGCGTAAGTCTTCAGCAATCTGGACACCTGAAGTGGCACTGCCGATAATCAGGACATCACCGGCAGGAAGTTGTGCCGGATTTCTATAGTCGCCGGAATGAATTTGATAGATATTTTTTGGAAACAGATTTAGGATATCAGGTAATTTAGGCTTATTCTCACCTCCC
>JBDSPM010000056.1:0-7043 GCA_039930325.1 Saprospiraceae bacterium | reverse complement strand
CGGCTTCATGAAGTTTGAAACTTTAGCTATTCGAATACAAACGCCGAGATCGGAGCAAAGGGAGCATAGCACGCCATTATTTCCCACATCAAGCTTTGTGTTTGAGGATGCCGAACAGATGAGGGCGATGTTTGCAGATGAACAACCGGGAAATATTTATAGCCGTTTTACCAATCCGAATTGTACGGAGCTGGAAGAGAAAATGGCTGCTCTGGAGAATGTAGAAGATGCTGTGGCTGTCGCATCAGGCATGGGTGCAGTGTTTGCATCGTTCATGGCATTTCTGAAAGCAGGTGATCATCTCATTTCATCACGTACCGTGTTTGGAGCTACGCATACTATTTTTTCGCAGTACTTACCTAACTGGGGCATTGATGTTACACTGGTGGATCCGGTTGATGAAGATACCTGGCGAAACGCATTAAGGCCTTCGACAAAAATGTTTTTCCTGGAGACACCATCTAATCCCGGATTAGAAATTGTGAACATGGATGCAGCCAAATCATTTTGTGAAACGCATGGCCTGATCCTGAATGTGGATAATTGTTTTGCTACACCTTATCTCCAGCAACCTGCTAATTTTGGTGCGGATCTGATCACGCATAGCGCGACGAAATATATAGATGGACAAGGAAGAGTATTAGGTGGAATCGTCGCAGGAAAACGCGACCTAATAACAATTGTAAAAAAACTATGCAGAAGCACAGGACCTGCACTTTCGCCATTCAATGCATGGATCTTGTCGAAAAGTCTAGAGACGCTTGCCGTAAGAATGGACCGGCATTGTGACAACGCTGAAAAATTAGCAAATGCATTAATGGATCATCAACAAGTATCAACAGTAACGTATCCTTTTCTTTCGCATCATCCTTCGTATGACATTGCGCGAAGACAGATGAAACGCGGTGGTGGGCTTGTGACATTTGACATCAAAGGAGGCCTTGAACAGGGACGAAAATTTTTAGATGCATTACAAATGTTATCCCTCACCGCTAACCTGGGTGACACACGCAGCATCGCTACACATCCTGCATCCACAACCCATGCACGACTCAGTCCGGAAGCCCGTGCCGAAACCGGCATCACCGATGGATTGATACGCATATCCGTTGGACTGGAACATATCGATGATATCCTTCATGACATCGATCAGGCTTTAACTCAAAGTAATACATGATCAGCGGACCAGAGTATACATTGCCGGTTGCCATTCCAGGTCTGAAATATTTCAGGAGCAACCATCCATTCAGGCTGGACCTGGGAGGTACATTATCGAATGGGATCACGATTGCATACAATACCCATGGTGAATTGAATTATAAAAAGGATAATGTGATCTGGGTATGTCACGCGCTGACAGCAAATAGTAATGCAGCAGACTGGTGGGAAGGTCTTTTTGGAGAAAATAAACTTCTGGATCCAACAAAATATTTTATCGTTTGTGCCAATGTGCTTGGTTCGTGTTACGGCACGACAGGGCCTAGAAGCATAGACATCGCTGAAGGGGAGCCATTTGGAATGACATGGCCCATCATCACGATTCGTGACTGGGTGAAAGCACATGAACTTCTCCGTCAGCATCTTGAGATTGAGGAAATCAGTTTATGCATTGGTGGATCCTGTGGCGGGCACCAGGTGCTTGAATTTGCATACCTGATACCGAATCGCATTAAGCACATGGGACTCCTAGTGACAAGCGCAAGGGAAACGGCATGGGTGATAGCAGGACATGAAGCTCAGCGGTTAGCCATGCAGGCTGATCAAACCCTTGAAGGGAATGAAGATCATTCAGGAGATGATGGCCTGCGGGCCGCTAGAGGAATGGCGATATTGGGTTACAGGACTATACAATCCTTCATCGAAGCACAGACAGACGAAGATGAGATCATCGATGACCACCGCGCCACCACCTATATCCGGCACCAGGGAGAAAAGCTGGTGAATCGTTTCTACCCGCATTGTTACTGGAGCCTTACCAAGTCACTGGATACCCATCATCTTGGAAGAGGTCGCGGAAGAATCGAAGATGTGCTTGCTTCACTCAAAATGAAAACTACCATCATTGGTATCGACAGTGATCGATTGATTCCTGTACAAGAACAGGAATTTCTTGCCAGGCATTTGCCGAACTCAAAGCTCCATATTCTGCATTCAATTTATGGACATGATGGTTTTCTGATGGAGACGGATCAGATACTAAAGGTATTTGGCAATGTGACTATGTGACAATATGGGAATGCCGTAGTGCAACGGAGGTCTCGCCATCATGTGGTGATGCAGCGGGATGGCAATGAGGAAATATGGGAATGCGTAAAGAAATGTAACCAAATATCTTCCTGGAAGCTACAGGCTTCCTATCTAAGATCCCTCAATAGTAACAGGTTGAAGTATGGATTTGAAGTACACGCTTCAAATGTCGGTAAGTCAGCTCTATGCTCCTTGCTCTAAGCTCTATGCTTTTTATTCCAGCGAAATACGCACCGTAAGTCCACCCTCAGTAGTAATAACTTTATAGGAGTTACTAACATAAGGTTCCTGTTTTCTGAAATCAACAAAGAATCGGAGATTAATATTCTTATTGACGTCATACCGGATGGCGGGAGAAATCGTGATATCTTTTGAACCCCGGGTAGCGCGTGCACCTGCATCCTGGTCGAGCAGGTGATTGAGCGTAAGGTTATCAGCAAATGATAAGTCAAAAAGAATATCAAGGTCATTTCCCTTTCTGGCATTCGATTTATCTGCTTCTTTCTTGCTGCTTGCTTTTTTCTTGTTCGCTGCGTTGTTGAAGCCTGGAAGGAATCCAATTCTTACATTTTTTAATTTCCAGTCGAATCCAAAATCAAGTGTTGTAGATCTGGTTTCTGCGAGCTCATAGGATATGAAGCCCATCGCGAGGCCTCTCTTCTTTGTATAGGCGAAGCTGATGTTCATGTCATTCTTTGTCTTGATGTCAATTCCGATCAGCGGGGAGAATGATTCTTCGATGATAATAGACGGCAGCAGGAATCTTGAATAATAATTGTGGCTTATGGTGTCCAGATTGCGTTGGTTTTGCTGACCGACGATCGTTTGAGTTGATGGATCGTAATCCGTATAGCTCAGGTCTGATTCAAATGAATTGACACTCAATGTATTTTTATAGCCGTGAGAGATCCTGATATTGCTGAAGATATCCTTCAGAAATGGAAGCTTGCTGAGGCCGTTATAGTTTACTGTCCAGTTGGGTCTTGGGATCCATTTGAACATGTCTGTCAGCTCAAAGTTCGAAGGATCTTTACCTGTATATGCAGACAGAAATGCGGGGACAAGAATGTCCTGTTGTTTTCTGCCAAATCCCTTTGCAAATTCAGTACCATCTGTCTCGTGGACTCCATCGCCGCGCTTTTTAGATATGATTGCTCTGTTTGCTTCAAATTTGCTAAAGAGCTGAGCCAATTGTAGCGAGTCATCCATAAATAAAGTCGGAATAGAAAGATAGGACATCGAGAAGCTTCCTATCTCACGTGGAGATCTCCTTCCGATGTCATCTATTGTATTTGCACCTTTCGTATAGGTCTTGAAGAATTCTGAAAAATTATTGGATAAGCTGCGACTGCCATCTACATCTATTTTAAAATCTGCGAATGGTTCAAGAGTCAGCTTGCCATCAATACCTTTCATGCTGGATTGAAGAACGGGAAGATTTTGAAATGGATTCGTTACAATCCACTTGCTGGTTCTTGCTTTTTCTAACCAGTCTCCGCTTGTCTGCTCAACTCTGCGATTGATATTAGGTTGGATTCCCGCGATAAAATCCCAACCCGGCGCACCGAATCCACTGGCCATGCCTAATAGCCTGGAATGTGGCATAAATCCAGGAACCGTAGTACTCAGATTTTCATTGTAGTTCATCCTCAGCTTTCGTACAGCCATAAGGGGCCGTAATACAGCTTTGAGTACCGGATTGACTGCAGCAGGTTTTTTCTTATCATCCTTTGCTTTGGCCGCCTTAGCAGCTTTCTTTTTGTCTTTCTCAACCTGTTTATCTCTCAATCTCTTTTCCTTCTTCGTAAGCTTGACCGGCGCCTTCTTTTGGACTGATGGATTCTGTATGTTCGTTGAATCCTGAAGATTTGTGGAATCCTGTTTAACACTTATATCTGAAGGCTTGCTGATATTCTTTGGATTTTTAGTATCCTTTGGTTTAGACTTGTCTTTAGGCTCCCTCTTATTTGACGGATCATTTGCTCCAGGCTTCGCAGGTGTGCGGCCTCCACGATTTGGAGATGTGGTACTTCCTGACTTATTGATTTTTGCAAGCAAAGGAATTTTTCCATACAGCCTTGTAAAATCCAAATCAGCTGATACCTGCCGATTTTGTCCATTCTGAATCACATTGCCCAATGAATCCGTATTGATGGAAGCAGCCCTCCAACCGTACGTCGCATCAACGCTTAAGTCCGTTCTGATCCAATCGAGAAATGGAAAATTTTTGAACGGGACACTATAAGTGACACGCAGGTCATGAGCGTAATCTTTTGTCCGCCCGAATTTCTTAATGTTGCTCCAAATCGAATCATTCCTTGCTCTTGACGTAATACGTTTGGGGTCAGGAATTCTGGAAACATATTCATTAGGTTCATCTATTACGGCTGCATTTACCGCATTGAAATTAATCTTAATGGATTTGGTAAGATCCCATCGTAACGTATAACTGCGGTCCCACGTGAATCGTTTATCAAACCAGGTTTTATATATCGGATCTGAAAAGCGATAGGTTCGTTCTCCGAATTTCCGGTCGATGACAGTACCAAACGTGAAGCTGCTGGGTATAGGATTGAAATTGAGTTCCGTCAACCACATCAGCCATTTACTCTTTGAAAGATTTTTTAAAGGCTGAATGGGCTTGCTTTGAATGGCATAGGTATAATCCAATGAAAGTCTGTGTTGGTTAAGCTCATCTTTTTGAACCACCTCATTGTGGATATTTGATTTTGCAAAAGAATAGCTGGCTGTAAAATTGGATATATCCCATGGCATCGGAGGCCCATCACCGGATTTTTCCTTTCTCACATTTGTAAAGCTGAACTGGCTCAGTGAACTGAAATCCTGTGATTGTTCTTTTACACTATCACGGGCACGATTGTCAGCGATGCTTCGCAATTTTTCTTTCAGCAGCAGGTCCAGGTCAAGCGCATCATATTTTTGCTTGTGTACGGTCTGGCTGTATTGGTAATAAAACGGGATCTGGATTTTTGATTTAGCTCCAAAAAACTTTCCGAGCTGTAGTGTTGTAGAGAAATCCATTTGCGTGATGGCTTCTTTCGAACGGTCATCCAGCTTCTGGTCTATCGCTCCCCACCCTATGGATGAATAGGTCCCTGAAAGGCCTACGCTTCCAAAATCAGCGAGATCAGCATCCAGCCTGGCAAGGCCGGCCACGCCTCCTTTTTCTTCAAGCCCCACGACGCGCAATTCATTTACCCAAACCTCACCATTATACGGGCCAATGAATTCATCATTCGCTGAATTACGTAACCCGATCAGCACATTGCGGACATAGCCTAAAGTAGGATTGCCTCTTATTCTAAATGTCCTTTCAACAGATACGCCATTGATCACTACCGTGACCGGTTTTTCGTACACATCTGTTGGAGAAGTACCCGATGCGTTTCGTTCTATCTTCAGATTTGTAAAGTCCTCCAGTGAGAAATTCACTTCATTTTCAGGTCGCCACAATTCTTTTTTGTACGCGTCATTTTTCAGCGTCGTATCACGTGACTCGACGAGAGGTACTTCATATTCATAATAGTTATTGTCAAAGTCAGATCCGAATCGCATAAAGAGCTTTACTGCCCCATCAGGAATCGGATTGGTGAAAGCATCCGTTTCTTCGGCATGCACAAACATTTGAATGTGTTTAAATACACGTAAGTCAAGATCGAGATTCTTATACACTTTACGATCACATCCATCCTGCAGGTCAGTATATTTCAGGGATAAAGACTGCTCATTCTGGAAGACATCCTGAAATGTGCTGCTGGTGATTCGTTCACGTTGGATACCCAGGGGAATATCATAATGAAATGGGGTGCGGTCGGTATGCTCTTCAATATTTACAGCATCCACTACCAGGTCCCCGGTGCAACCTGTTTGAGTTTGTCTTGTCAGCCTTCGCCATTGATTCCTTACCAAGTCCAGTGTTGCAAAACGCAATATGGTCTTTTGCGTAAATCCCGTCATGACCATTCGCATAAAACGAATAGACCTGAAATCAGAAATGCCATTGACAGCCCTGTTGTATTCATCCAGTGGGATCTTAAATCGATACCATGTTCCGTGAGGCGTAGTGACTACATCTGTGATTAGAGGACTGGTCCTATCTAAATGCCCCGTTGCATCTGTACCAGTAGGATCTTTTTTCAGATCGATGACATATTCGTAGTATGATTCATTTTCACTGAGGCTATTATCATTGTTGATGTCTTCAGAATCGGGGATATTTGTTGATGCATTTATCCTGGTGGCACCCGACTGGGGGGGAGGAGAATTTCTTTCGGTGCCATTAAATTTTTTGTAGCGCGTCAGGAGATCGGTTCCAGAAGGATATACTTTATCATCAAGAAAATATTCGAAGTTATCATTGCTCGGGTCACGTTGCGCTGCATTCAGGCAATCAGCGTTTACGAAAGGCTGCAATGCAGCGAGGTAGCTGCCAAATTTTGTACTTTCTTCCGCATCATTAAGTCCGTCTAATCCAACATCTTGCTTTTCCCTTGCACCCGGTGCATTAGAAAAAGCATTGACTGTAGCCGGAATCCTGGGTACGTTGCCCCAGACAGTTTTATCAACTCTTTCTGAAGTATCGAGAGGAAGCCCATGTTCGAAGAACTTACGGCTATCCCGCAATATATCCTCTGATACATTGCCAAGCTGGAGCACTACTTTCCCATCTGATCCCATATCTTCCAGGATATAAGGATCCAAAACCCAGAATTCAAGTGCTTCAATATTTGCCTGTTCAAAATTAGTTTGGTTGAGACTCCGCATGATACCAGCCC
>JBDSPM010000055.1:0-5817 GCA_039930325.1 Saprospiraceae bacterium | reverse complement strand
AATGACCTTCGTGTACATAGATCTGTCTGATGTAACCTCCAAGAGGTAGCTTCCTTCCGGAAGTTTTGCAACATCCACCTTTTGAGAATTATACCCCTTATTAGCATTGATCTTATCTGTCAGAACGATTTGTCCCAGATAATTCATCAGCGTGAATTTAACTTCCTGCCTGATAGAACTCTCAAAGCTCAGATTGACACTACCGTTTGCAGGATTAGGCCACAAATTCACTTCAGTCAGATTATCATTTGGTTCATCATTACCACGTGATGGTTGAATGACGTCCGGATGAAGCGGCGTCTCAGAATTCAATTCAGTAATGACACCTGCAAAAGGATTGAATCCTGGCAATACACAATCAAGAGTTGCAGAGCATGTCGTGGAGCAGCCAAATTCATCAGTAACCGTAAGTACAATGGTCACGTCAGTAAAGCCGACATAAATTTCAATGGTAGGTGTACCCTGGCCCGATTGTATGAAACAAGCCTCTCCAATGACTTCCCAGAAATAGGTCAAATCACCAAGTCCGCCTGTCACATTGCTCATGATGACTACCCCGTGCGAATTACACTGTACCATTTCAGGCAAAATGATTTCACAGCTCAGCCCTGTATCCGGAATCCATGTGATGTGTTGTTCGGCCACCGTAACATTTCCGCAAGCATCTGTGGCTGTCCATCTCCGGATGACATTGAATACCCCTTGTCCAGTGCCAGGCTCAATGATCTGCTCGTAAACGATCGTCACTGGATCTGCAGGATCTGCGGCCGTCACAGTAGGCACAGGAGGTAATCCTGCACAAATGATGGTGACATCAGCCGGAACTCCGGAGAATACAGGGGGAACGTCATCCATGATATTCACTGTGAAGGATATCGAGGCAGAATTACCGCAAACATCCGTCGCTACCCATGTATATACCCGATTTTCAAAATATCCATCTTCTGCACAATTATCAGCATAGGTGATCACTAATGTGAATACAGGAATAATCTGCTCATCGCAATCATCATGCACGAACACACTTCCATCATCCAGATTATTCAGAAGTTTGATGATATCCTCTTGTGAAAGAAAGACAAGCGAAGTGTCTCCTGAATCCAGATATTTCAAAATGATAGAGTACGTTGGGATCTCAATTATCGGCGGAGTTTTATCCCCTACGATGATAGTTTGAACAGCAGTTGAAACATCGCCGCAAACATCAACAGCAGTCCAGATCCTTTGTATTACAAAGCCATCCCTACAGGGTGGCAGGCTCAGGGTATCCTGTGTCATGGTCACATTGACAAACTTACCGGTGCATGGATCGAAAGCAGTAACCTCAGGAATTGAGAGATCATCACAAATCTCTTCTACTACACCTTCAATGATCGGACCGCTGCTATCGCCTACATGAATAGTTTGATTTTGTATAGTCACATTACCGCACGCATCAGTTGCTGTAATTATACGCTGCACATCGTATTTATAAGCACAGCTTCCCGGAATTGTGGTGTCATTGATAGTGACCGTTGCTTCACCACAATTGTCTGTAGCCTGCATGTCTGGAAGGGTATCGTTACAACCTATTGTCACTTCCGGTTTGAAGTTTAGCAGAACCGGCGGAGTATTATCTATGACATGAGCGGTAATCGTTTCGACAGATAAATTGCCACAGATATCAAACGCTGACCATTGCAGATCAATTACTGCAACTAATCCATCCTGGCAATTTCCTAACTCACGTACCTTTTCAACGAAGCTGACGGTAATACCCATCGAACAAGCATCTTCAACACGAATATCCTGCGTTCCAAATGTGGTGTAATTACCATTTTGGTTATTACGTCCATTACATTCTATCTCCAATATTTCTCCAAATTCAAGATCGGCCAGGATTGGGTTGACGAAGAAGATATTAGGATGAGTATGGTCATTTGGTATGAGGATCGTAGTATCTCTCATTAAATTGCCACAATTATCATACGCCTCATATGTGCGCCTGTAAGCTATTCCTGTTCCGCAAGGATTTGGAATTTTAACATCCCAGAATCTTACGAATGGCTCTCCGCAATTGTCTGTAGCATCTACCAGTTTCAGCGACGGATCATCTACACATGTTGTATCGGGTACATTAAGAAGGACAGGTGCTTCATGATCGACAAGACGTGCTGTAATCGTCAGATTGGATACATTACCGCAAAGATCTACAGCTTTCCAATGTAGAATTCTTTGCTCCAGGTATCCAAAATATTTGCAATTGTTCGTCTCCTTGGTCTGAACATCAAATGAAATCATGCCTGCGCTTCCACATGAAACCGGACTAAAGACAGATTCTGCATTCAGATCGTCAAAGAATTCCGGTATGCCGCCTTCATTGCAAGTGTAGTTGAGGATGGTTCCATCTTTTACATTTGCCAGTTCAGGTTGAGTGATGATCAATACCGGAGCCTCGTCGTCTACAAGGGTGATATTCTGCGTACTGGTGGACCGATTTCCACAGTCATCTTTTGCTGTCCACGATCGCACAATTATTTGTCCTTCCTGGCAACCCGGAGCTGGTTGTGTTTCAGTGAATGAAAGAATGCATGCACAAAGACAATCGTCAGTTGCATAGATATCGGTTGGTACAGGAGGTATTTCATCACAATTGACTGTGATCGCCGGCGGTATATTGTGAAGTACCGGCGGAACATGGTCTACTAAAGCCAAGAAAATACTGTAGGTGCTGCTATTGCCGCAGACATCTGTAGCTGTCCAGGTGAGGCGGAATAACAGAATATAACCATCTACTGCACAATTACCCTCATCAAGCAGAACCTGATTGAAAGTTACCACGACAGTTCCGGTACAGTTGTCAGTGGCATTGACGCTGGTAGGCCCAAATGTAGGAAGCATGAAGTTAGGATCCTGACCCATGCATTGGATATCCAATCTGCCTCCGTTAGGAATTCCTACCAGCAGCGGATTTACAGGTGTAATGACAGGAACAATATTATCAAACACGGTAATGACCTGCAAGCATGTAGCAGAATTACCGCATGCATCGGTAGCCCGATAGGTGCGAAATAAAATAAATCTATTTGCACATGTTTGATTAGTGATCACATCACTAGCTAGAGTCACTGTGGCACCGCCTCCGCAATTATCAGAAGCTACTACCCCGGAACCGTTTGCAATGGGTACCTGGCTTGCACACTGGACTGTGATATTGGCAGGACACATGATGGTCGGAGGTGTGCTGTCAAACACAACGATGGTCTGTGAACAGGTCGCGGAGTTTCCGCAGGCATCTGTAGCGCGATAGGTACGCACTACATTAAAGCGATTGACGCAGGTCTGATTTGTAATGACATCATTTACGAATGTGACTGTTGATGCTCCGCTACAATTATCGGAAGAAGTTACGCCAGCAATATTCACCACGGGAACCTGGCTGGCACATTGTACCGTCACATTGGTCGGACAATTTATAGAAGGTGCAGTATTATCAAACACTGAAATCGTTTGAGAACACGTCGCGGAATTTCCGCAAGCGTCTGTAGCCCTATACGTTCGCGTCACTGTGAAGCGATTAGCACATGTTTGATTTGAGGTCACATCACTAACAAAAATTACACTTGCGGCGCCTCCGCAATTATCCGTCGCGACCACAGCGGCTATATTAACTGCAGGGACCTGGCTGGCACACTGAACTGTCACATTGGTAGGACAAGTGATGGAAGGCGCTGTATTATCAAAAACGGTGATCGTTTGTGAGCAGGATGCTGAATTACCACATGCATCGGTCGCGACATATGTCCGGATGACATTGAACCTGTTGATACATGTCTGACTTGTGATGACATCACCGGTAAACGAAATCGTTGGCATACCATTACAATTATCAGAAGAAACGACTAGTGCTGTATTCGGCTGTGGCACCTGGCTTGCGCATTGTACAGTTACATTAGTAGGACACATGATAGTTGGTACAGTATTGTCAAACACTGTAATGGTTTGTACGCATGATGAAGAGTTTCCACACTCATCAGTTGCCCGGTACGTACGCAATACATTGAACCTGTTTACACAGGTTTGATTTACAGTAACGTCGCCAACGAAATTGACCGGAATAAAGCCACCGCAATTATCTGAAGCAGTGAGGCCTTCTGTTACCGGTGCCGGAACAAGGCTTGCACACTGTACAGTTACATTTGAAGGACAATTAAACGTTGGAACTGTATTATCAAATACAGTAATGGTCTGTGCACATGATGCTGAGTTACCACAGTCATCGGTGGCCCTGTATGTTCGGGTGATGAGGAACCTGTTTACACAAGTTGCATTCGTTATGACATCACTCAAGAATGTAACAGTAGGCACTCCGTTACAATTATCAGAAGAAACCACGAGTCCCGTATTAGGCTGCGGCACCTGGTTGGCGCATTCTACAGTCACATTTGCGGGGCACATGATAGTGGGCACTGTGTTGTCAAATACAACAATAGTCTGTGCACAGGTTGCAGAATTTCCGCACTGATCAGTCGCCCTGTATGTTCTAGTTACGTTAAAGCGATTAATACAAACTGAATTTGAAATTACATCTCCCACGAATGTGACAGTGGTAGTACCACAATTATCAGATGCTGTTACGCCGGCTATATTGCTGGCAGGCACCTGGCTTGCACACTGTACAGTGACATTCACTGGACACATAATAATTGGAGGGACATTATCAATCACCTGTAAGACTTGCGTGCAGGTAGCTGAATTGCCACAATCATCGGTAGCCCTCCATGTACGGTTGATAGTGTACGATTGTGGACAGTTTCCAGGGACAATAATATCGGTTGAAGTAATGGCCGGACCTGATCCCCCAACGAATGGAAGGAATGACTGACCAGTATTGATCAGACCAGGGGTTTGTGCTAAAGGTCCTGTCCATGTAAAGTTAGAATAGGTGTTACCACTGCCGGTGAGGTACAAACTCATACCTATCGGTTCACCGATCTCCAAGACACCAATATCTACACTTAATACACCATTTGCCGGTCCGCCTACGCCTACAAAGGTTCCTTCGTAACTGAGAAACTGTATAAGTACGCCATTCTTACCAAGAGCAATGCCGTCAGGAGATCCATTTTGTATTCCATTAGTAGGATAAGAAAATGAGGCGGTACCAAATCCATTACTTTGATTAGGCAGAATACCTGTTAATGGAGTTGTAGTATAGACTGTCCCGGATCCTACCGCACCATTGTATAAATACAGTGAATATTGGCTTAAATCGGTACCCGCAGGTCCGGCTACTTCAATAAATTCTCCGACATCAACTCCCGTATTGTCATAATGGAATTCATTGATCCAAACCTCCGGAAGCGCTCCTCCGCCGCCACAATTATCACTTCCTGTGGCCACTCCATTTGCTCCGCCCGGCGCTGTGCTGGCTGTACAAGCTAATGTAATACTTGCAGGACAAGTGATAGCCGGTGGTGTGTTGTCAAATACGGTGATCGTTTGTGAACAGGATGCAGAATTCCCACATTCATCTGTTGCGCGGTAGGTACGGGTTATATTGAACCTGTTGACACAAGTTTGATTTGAAATGACATCACTTAGGAAGCTCACAGTAGCCAGTCCATTGCAATTATCAGAAGAGATCACTGACTGAATATTTGGGGTTGGCACCATGCTCGCGCATTGTACAGTGATATTTGCAGGACACTGTATGAAAGGTGCTGTATTATCAAATACTGTAATGGTCTGCGTACATGAAGCTGAATTTCCACATGCATCCGTTGCCCGGTACGTACGAGCTATGTTAAAGCGGTTCACGCATGTCTGACCACTGAT
>JBDSPM010000054.1:0-4940 GCA_039930325.1 Saprospiraceae bacterium | reverse complement strand
TTGAGAAAGGTCAGCCATGTTGATCGGCTTCAACAAATAGTCAAGGGCACTTGCCTTGATGGCCTGCAGGGCATACTGATCATAGGCCGTCGTAAAAATCACATCAAACGAATGATCCTCAAGACTTTTTAATAATTCAAATCCTGTCGAGTCCGAAAGTTCAACATCCAGGAAAAGGAGATCAGGCTTATGCCTGAGAATAGCTTCTTTTGCTTCCTTGATATTCCCACAACTCGCCACGATATCAACATTACCCAGGGTTTTTAATTGTGTTTGCAACGAACTTCTGCAATGGGATTCATCGTCAACAATGATAGCGGTGATCATGAACGAAAATAGTTAAAAAAGGCGAAGGCGCACAGGCGATTGCCTTCGCTAAAAAGCTATGGCAACTAAAGAAGGCGAAGGAATCACATCGAAGTAAATCTTCATATGTCATTTGATTTGCAATCACTTTAGATTAGTACATTTCACGTAACGCCCCGATGGGGCTTTTATAATTTTCTTTATTCATATTTTTTACAAACATTTCGCTCCGATGGAGCTACAAGGAATTTCTGGCAATGATTCAGTGCCTTCATCAAACGGGGTTCGAGTACCTAGTATCCAGATGCCAGACGCATGATATAAAAAAAACCTACTGAATGGGTAATAATCCTGACCCTTGAAGGAAGATCAACAGAGTAATTGCATCACGAGTCTGGAATCTGGCATCTGGGTACTGGAATCAAAAAGGCTGAGGTTATTGCCTTATCCTTACTCCTCACTCCCCACCAGCCACTTTTTAAACTCAGGTGAACGTTCCTTACTCACGATGGTATCTTCATCCGTAGGAGGATTGAGCTTTAGCTTTACTCTTGATTTAGAGTAGGTCACCATTTCTTCAATGGAGCTCATTTTTACAATGAATTGCCTGTTGATCCGAAAAAAATGAACAGGATCAATCATCTGTTCGATCTGATCAAGGCTCTGATCCAATGGATATCTTTTATTTCCCGGAAGAACAGCAAAACTGATTTTATCCTTCGAATAAAAATAAGCTACATTGTCGAGTTCCACCAGTTTAATGCTTTGTCCCATCCTGACCAGAAGCCGTTTTGATTTGTGTATAAACCCTGCATCCTGAAGTCGCTGAATGAGATCCATCCCTTCTTCCTTTTTACCGGATTTTTTTGAGATCTTTTGAAGCGCATTTTCCAATTCATTTTGCTTTATAGGCTTCAGCAAATAATCAATTGCATTCACTTTGAATGCTTTTAATGCGTATTCATCATATGCTGTCACAAAAATGACAGGGGCTGTAACCACGACTTTATCAAAGATGTCAAAACTGGATCCATCCGCCAGATGGATATCCATCAGGATAATATCAGGAGATGTATGCTGTTGCAGCCATTCCACAGATGCATCAATACTGCTTAAAGCTCCTATGATCTCATGCGTGGCGTCGATATCATGCACAAGTTTCTGCAATCTCCTTACTGCAGCTTGTTCATCTTCTATGATTAGAATTTTCATCTGTTCTATTTCTTTATGATGGGTATTCGAACGCTAAATGAATTCGAATCTTTTACTATAATCACTTTCCGCTCGGTCAATAATTGATATCTTCTGACGATACTTTGTAATCCAAACTGTGTAGACGGCTCAGGCTTTGATTTAGGCTGCAGATTATTTTTGACGGTAATATATTGATCATCCCCAACTGTAATAAAAACGTCCAGGGGCCGCTGTTCAGAAATGACATTATGCTTGACGGCATTCTCTAAAAGCATTTGCAAGGTCAGGGGGACAATAAAAGCTTCCTTCGGGGCAGTGTCTACATGAAGCGCCATATTCGTCCCATATCGCTTCTGTAGCAGGTATCCATAATTTTGCACAAGTTCAAATTCTTCTTCAAGCGAAATTATTTCCTGCTCGCGGTATTGAAGAATGCTCCTGAAAAAATCCGATAACTTCTCAACATACTCAATAGCGATTTTAGGCTGAAGCGCATTTTCGTCTATGATCGTGATCAGGGTATTGAAGCTGTTGAAAAGAAAATGGGGATTGATCTGCGCTTTCAGAGTTTGCAATTGGGATTCGATCATATCCTTTTTAGCCATCGCCTGCCTTTCCGTCCTGCTATCCCTCAATTTTACTATCGAATAAAAAATAATTGCGGCCAGTAAGGTGCTTGCGACCAGAAACCATGCCTGGTACCAAAATGGTTTAGAAATAGTAAAAGAATAGCTAGCAAGAGGCTCGTCGAAGAAGGATTTATTCTCTGATGCTTTTACTATAAATGTATAATCCCCCGGTGACAGGCTGGAATAGGAAGCAATATTATCTTTTGAAATCTTAGGTTCCAGGTCATATCCCTCCAGCTTGTAATAATAAGTCACAGCATGGGGAGCCGTGTACCATAACCCGATATAATCAAAGGAAAAATAATTATCATGATACGAAAATACATGCTCATTTAAAAAATCAACGGGTAATTGGTTCACTCTCACTTGTGTGATTTGTGTCTTTGGATCAATTGAAAATTCATGGCTCGCTGCATAGTATTTCATAATCATATTTCTGCCGCCGATATACACATTTCCTTTGGAGTCTGTTGCTACTGCATTGTCACCCGGCCGGAATTCTTCTGTGCCTATTTCTGAAGAGTAATACATAAAATGTCTGCGTTCCGGTTCCATCAGATCGATACCTCTGTGATGTGATACCAGGATATCGCCATTCCTTGTCGTTGCGATGGAATTCACATTCATACTGGCGAGTCCTTGAGCAAGATTAAGAGGCTTGTAGGTACTGTCATTCAATTCCACAAGTCCAAGATCATGCGTATTGAACCACATATGCCCCTGCTGATCCTCGCAGATGGAATAGACGGTCCGCAGGACCATGCTGTCATTTCCCCTGCACTGCGTGATACGATCTCCATCGACGCAGTATGCGCCATTTCCATCTGTGGCAAACCATGCCCGGTCTTTTGAATCAACATACACCTGGAATACAAAATGCAGATTGGATTGCCAGGGATCATTTAGTATGTGAAAACCAATGCTCTTTTCCTTTGTGATGTCTTTGCTCAAAGGATACGACACGACACCCTGCAATGTACCTATCCAAATGTCTGTGGAAGTTTTATCCATTGACATTATTGAGCTGCCCAAAATGGCAATAGAGGAATGAATGGGTCTGACTATTCCGGAAGAAGGTGTATAAATAAACAGGCCTTTATCAAGCGTGGCTAACCACAAGTTGCCAAATCCGTCTTGTATAATATCTGTGATATTTAACTTTTCATGTGGAGTTACCCGAACAAGTTTTGATACCTCGTCTGTGTATTGTTCGAGGTGATAGAGGCCTTCCATCGTGCCAATCCATAAATTATCCTGATGATCACAGTACAGGGTTTGGATTTCGCCAATGTCAGCACTCAGCGATTCAAATGAATTGAATGCAGAAACTAGTATTCCTTCACGCATTGCTATCCAGATATTGCCTTCTAGATCCGAGAGAATATCTGAGACATCAAAAGGAGCAAGTGATTCAAGGTTTACGATTTTGCGGATTGAATGAACCTTGGTATTGTATCTCCAGACGCCTCTTGATTTTGTACCTATCCAGAGTTCGTGGTTATTAAATATCTCGAATGAGGTGATTTCATCCATGCCATGACTGTCAAATGGCTTCATGATTTTCCGGAGGGAGGCATCATACATCACAACGCCAAATTCAAATGTGCCTATCCAGATATCTCCATGCTCATTGGCGATCAGTGCCGTAATGATTTGATCCGGCAAGCCATCTTCAAGGCCAAGATGGCGGATTTTTTTTGCTTCTTTTTCAAAGGTGCAAATATCAATTCCATCATCCGTTCCGATCCATATCTCACCGTCGGCATTGCTCGTCATCGCATAGACATCATTTCCGGAAAGGCCATCCCCTACATCGAAATTGAATAACCTTGTTCCGGTGTACACGTAGACTCCCTCGCCGTAAGTAGCAAACCATATCCGTCCATCAGCATCCTGTAAAATTGAAGTTATTGATTTTGCAGGATGTCCTTCTTCAATATCAAATGCCTGTACTTTTTTTGAGCTGTCTATAAAAAAAATAGATCCTTTTGAGGTTCCTATCCATATGATGCCTGAATGATCAGCATACAGTGCAGTAACTGACAATATACCAGATGATGAATCAAGGGCTACCGGATGCCACAGATTGCCATAATACCTCGCAAGCCCACTTTTAGTACCGAGCCAGATCATGCCTTCGTTGTCCTGCAGCATTACATTGACTGGTACATCCGCATATGCATTTCCGACATCGTGCTGAATGAATTTTGGCTCCTGGGCATTTCCGCCAGCCAGGCAAAAAATAACAAGTAGAATCAGGAGAAATCGGCTCATGATTTTGAGCCTTCCGCAAATTCAATATTAATCTTTACATCTATGTATTCAGAAATTTTTTGCCTTACAATCTTTGGGATGGTGATGCCGTGATCGGCTACGGGAACAGAAAATGAGGTATTCAATACCGCACCGCCTGAATTGATGGTGATAGTGCCACGGATGATCCTCTCTTTTTGAACTCCGTGAATATCCAGGATGCCTTTGGCCCGAACAGAATATGTACCCGGCTCATCAAATGGGATATCTTCAATCAATTTTCCGGAAAAGGTAGCTTTTGGATAGTTAGTTTGCTCCATATAATTTTCCAAAAAATGCACACGCTGTATTTCGCTATTGAATCCTTCGAACGTATTTATTTTAATGGAGAAAGCGAATTCTTTGGTTTGTCGGTTGATAAGGCCCTGGATAGAATTGGTCCTTGCTTTTATGGTTTCCAGGGGAGCCTGTGAAACAAATGAGGCATCACCTTTTTTGAGGACAAAAAGTTGGGATTGTGCATGGCAGAAGCAGACATGCAGGAAGAGAAAACTTACA
>JBDSPM010000053.1:0-3682 GCA_039930325.1 Saprospiraceae bacterium | reverse complement strand
GGGCAGTGATAGATGCCCAGCAAGTAATCCTTTGTGCATGAAGGAAGCTGACTATCCTGAATGATGAAATCCCAGTTGATATTGCTATTCCCATTTAGAGGGCCCAGAACGATCGGTAGCTGATTGTATCCAAAGATTCCATAATTCAAACTATTTCCGTGGACGGTAAAACTGTCTGAGGCCGGGTTATCAACATCAAAATCAATATGAACGACGAAGTTTCCCGTAAGGCATTCCGGATCTACGATGACATTGTATATTTCACAATTCGTAGGGTTGCAATCGATCGCAGGTACGGTGAATGTCTGGCAACATGTTTGACTATTATGATCACAAACCTTTACCGTGATTGGCGCAGCGCCGTTTGTCGTGAAGTTCAGGAGGGCATACGGCAGGCTTGCATATAGCACAGTGGTCACAAATTGCCCATTCTCGTAATACAAATCAAAAGTCGGGGTAGAGGTATTTTGATGATCAAAATCAATCGTGACAGCGGCCACACTATTCGTCAGGCAGATGATTTTTTCCATCGTGAAATTTGAAAAATGGCAGATGGGTCCGCAATTGGCAGCCGGAATGCTTACATAATTCTGGCATGCAGGATTGTCAACATCCCACGCTATAAATTCATAATTGGACAAATCATCACCAAGTAGTGGACCCACTACTACAGGAAGATCACTGTATAAGTACGTACCATAGATAATACCATTTCCGGCCAGGGTAAATCCGGGGCTTGTGGGATTATTCACCTGGAGGTTGACAGAAACCATGAAGTTGTTTCCAACGCAGGGGAGTGGTGTGGCTGTAACCTGCGTTATCTGGCAGGTCTGGCTGAAACAGATGGAAGGAAGCAGAAGCAGGGAGAAAAATAGAGCGTATATAGCTTTCATCATGGTATCAACTTTAGTAAGGACAAAATTAGGGAAAATGCTGCAGGATATCGTATAAATTCAAGATACCGATATCTTTAGGGTTGATGCTTTTAGTTAATATCAAACAGCTTTGAATATGAATGCTATGATGCTTTGGAGCCCGGGAGAAGCACTTTCTATGGCCAAACTTGAACTCATCTTACCTTCTATCGGGGATGTGTATGTAAGGCTCAAAGCCGCTGCTCTGAACAAGCGGGATTATTGGATCACCCAGGGTAAATATCCGGGCCTTGTATTCCCACTTGTGCTGGGAAGTGATGGAGCAGGCATATTGGGGGACCGGGAAGTAATTATCAATCCGGGAGTAAACTGGGGAGAGCAAGAAAGCCATTTCGGACCGGGCTTTAAGATCATAGGAATGCCAGATAATGGCACTCTGGCTCAGTATGTTAAGGTGCCTGAGATAAACCTTTATGATAAGCCGGCTCATTTGTCCTGGACTCAGGCCGCCGCTCTACCAGTAGCAGGTGTTACAGCTTACAGAGCCATGATCACAAGGGGCCGTGCAAAAGCTGGTGAAAGAATGCTGATCACAGGTATCGGAGGTGGTGTAGCAACAATGGCATTATTATTTGGCGTCGCATTGGGAATTGAAACCTGGGTGACATCATCATCTGATGAGAAAATCGAAATGGCTATGAAAAATGGTGCCTTAGGTGGTGTCAAATACACATCTCCTGATTGGGAAAAAGACGTATTAAAAAGAGTAAATAATAAATTTGATCTCATCATCGATGGTTCAGGCAGTCCTTCATTTTCTAAATTCCCTTCCTTGATGAGCTCCTGTGGCCGGATAGTGATCTATGGTGGAACGGGTGGAAACATCACTGAGCTCAGTCCGCAAAGAATTTTTTGGAAGCAGCTTGATATTCTCGGCAGCACTATGGGATCACCACAGGATTTTCAGCGAATGATTGATTTAGTCAATCAGTATAAGATCAGGCCTATCATAAGCCATACATTTTCCCTGGAAGAAGCTAACGAAGCCATAGCATTAGTTGGCAGAGGCGAGCAATTTGGAAAAGTTTGCATCAATATACCATGACGAGGATAGGTCTCCTTTCTGATACACATGGATTTCTGGATGGATCATTGAAAATGATGTTAGCTGAGTGTGATGAGATATGGCACGCGAGGCTTGGTATGAAGTGAGAGGAGTGAGAAAGTGAGAGAAGTGAGAGGAATTCAATGATACTTAGTTGCCCCGGGATTTATCCCGGGGTATAGTTTCAAATAATATTTTGGCTTTAACCACAAAGAAGATGTATACTACTCATGGCTAAAGCCAATATCATTTCCTCCATCAATCCCCGGGATAAATCCCGGGGCAATTAAAAATTATCCACTAAAGTTTATTTGTATAATCTCTAATTTAAATTGAGTGGATTCGATTTAGCTTGAAATCAATCTATAGCCTGCAGTAGATCATCCAGGATATCCTGTGGATCTTCGATGCCAACTGATATCCTAATAAGGCCATCTGATATTCCGGCTTTTTTTCTAGTCTCCGGATCTACTTTGAGATGGGATGATGATGCCGGATGCAGGACAAGTGTGTCCACATCGCCGAGGGTGGGAGCGAGAGAGCAGAATCTTAATTTGTTCAATGCTGTAAGTGCTGTGTCTATCCCACCTTTCAATTCAAAGCTCATCATTCCGCCGAATGCTTTCATTTGTTTTACGGCGATGTTGTGATCCGGATGTGAAGTCAGCCCCGGATAATTGACACGCGCAACATTGGGATGTTCGCTAAGATTTTTTGCAACGAACATTGCGTTGGATGAGTGTTTGTCCATGCGGAGTGGGAGAGTCTTCATGCCCTGATATACAAGCCATGCTTCGAAAGGACTGCAATTTGATCCCATGAGCTTTATGTGATTCCACAAATCTTTTTTCATTAAATCCGGATCCTGCCCTATGACCACTCCTGCAATGCCATTACCATGACCGTTCAGATATTTTGTAGTGGAGTGGATCACAAAATTCACACCGTGCTTCAGGGGTTGTTGCAGGTATGGAGTAGCGAATGTGTTGTCGATGGCAGACCATCTATCATGTTGATTGACTACGGCAGCCAGTGCTGCAATATCGATGCAGGCAAGAGTTGGATTGGATGGAGTTTCAAGGTAGACAAGACGAATGGCGGGATCTTTTGATAATAATTTGTCGACTTGTTCTGTATTGGAAAGATCAGCATACACTATTTCGATGCCGCGTTTGGAGACTATTTTTTGGAGCAGCTCTGTCGTTCCTCCATAAACATTTGGTTGGGTCAACATTTTATCACCCACCTGCAGTAATCCGCCTGCTATCACTTCTACAGCAGCCATTCCGGAATTTGTCATCAGGCCAAAGGTTTCTTTTCCCGTGCCATAGCCTTCGAGTGCAGCTATTTTCGCGGCAGTGGCATCGACCGTTGGATTGCCATATCTGCTATAGGTGTGTCCAACTTCTTCCTTTGCAAAAATACGGATACCCTGTTCGATATCATCGAAATCAAAAGAGGAAGTTGCATAGATGGGAAGAATGTGTGGCCTGGTCGTTTTTGGATCGGGCCATTCGCGTGCAGCGATGGAATCGAAATGGATCATTTGTTACAAGATTTGAGATGCAAGATAGGGAAGAGCAGAGAGCATAGGGCATAGAGCATTGGGTATAGAGCAGAGGGCATAGGGCATAGCGCAGAGAGATTGCCTTCGCCTAGGCTTCGGCAATTAAAACAGTGGGGGGACTGTAATTTTTAGAAG
>JBDSPM010000052.1:0-4356 GCA_039930325.1 Saprospiraceae bacterium | reverse complement strand
AAGAATAGTATCGGGCTTTTTTATTTAGCATTCTTATGTTATCATCAGAAAACGATGGTGAAGCTGCCCGACTAGAACTGCACCTGGTATAATTTGAATTATATTAGATTGATATCTCAATGAAAAGATGAAGGCTGTAAATAAAGGAGAGCAAGAAAAAACGAATTCATTCCAAACGGAAGAAACCTATAAAGAACTTGACTTTAAGAAGGAAGGCTTCAACCTCCTTACTTGTCCCCGGTGCCACCATTTAATCAGCGGAGGTAATATCAAGGTCGAAAAGACCAGAGCAAGGTGCAGCCATTGTCAGTATGAATTCGGATTCACTTTCGACAGAACGAATTCATTCCTCATTCCTGAATTGCTAATACCTAAAGGAATCGAAGAACTGAAACTTAGAACAGAGCTGGATCTGAGATTGCGCTGGAAGGAAACTACGTCTAAAGAAGGAAGATGGATCATACTTTTATTTGCAAGCTTTTGGAATCTGATTTTGCTGCCATTTGTAATTGGATTGATCGTTATGGGCCTGTGGGGAATCCTGTTCTTCCTATCAATTCATCTATTGATTGGGCTTGGCATGATGTGGCACTTAGCTACTATTTACTTTAACAGCACTTCTATCTCTGTAACTAAAGATCGTATCAGGATCACTACCCTACCCCTTAAGCATCCATTGTGGCGAAGGAAGGATATTGATACCGGGACGATAGATCAGCTCTATGTTTCGAAGTACGAACAGAGTACCACGAATGGAGAACCGAATTATGCATATGCATTGTATGCATTACTGAAAACAGGCGAGAAGATTTCCCTGATACGCGGAATGAACTTTGAAACGCAGGCTTATATTGAAAAGGCAATTGAAGATTATCTCGAAATAAAAAATGTGAAAGTATCTGATGAGTCTAAGGCCTGACGGAGATGCGGTATAGCCAGGCAATTTTGTAAAATAAAAAAGCTGGATGGTTCACTTCAGAACTACCCAGCCCTACAAATTATAATCCCATGAACATATCCGTTGTTGTATTTAGATTCCTACCGGGAATTCTTTTTTTCTTTTGAAAAGAGGATAGAAAGTTGTTTTTAGGCAACCTTCTATCCATCAGAATTATAATCCCATGAACATATCTAAATTTGAATCCGATTCTTTTACCGGTTCGAAAACTTTTTCTTTCAATTGATGATACAATAATCAGGAGAATCAAATGCCTGAACAAGTACAAAAAAAGATAATTGTTACCCTTGAAATTATTACATTATTAAAATTATGTTTTATAACAGTTTTATAATTAGTCGTTTATAATAATTATACAAGCAACACGGGAGCAAATTTGTGAAAAATAAAATAGGAATTGACTTGTAAACCACCGTAAAATCACATGAAAAAGGTGAGAAAAATTTGGTTTTTCGTCCTTAAAACGGATTTTTAAACGCCGGATCAGCCAGAACGGAACTATCTGTAAGGGTCAATATGAAAGAAATCAGGTCTGATTTCTGAGATTCCGTCAAATGAAGGTTGTTTAGGAAAGGACTTTTATTAGGTGACGGCTTCCCTCCCGAAGTATAATGGTTGACCACCTGCTCGATTGTATTGAAGCGTCCATCATGCATGTAAGGAACCGTAAACACAAGATTTCTAAGTGTTGGCGTTTTGAATTTGCCATTATCGCTGGCTATTCCGGTGGTCACCCCCAGGCCTTTGTCAGTGAACCCTTCAAAATCTGCCGATTCCTGGAGCCCATTGTTGAAATAATCGGTAGTTCCAAATAAGGGAGCTGTATGACAATGGCCGCATTGCGCGTCAGGAAGGTCATGGTCAAGATTAAAGAACATCAGATATCCATTGGTTTCATTGTCATTCAGAAATATTTCTCCGCGGGCAAACCTGTCATAGCGTGAACGGCCACTTGAAATAAAAGTCCTTTCAAACTGTGATATGGCTTTTGTAGCCAGGTCTTTAGTAATCAAGGCAGAACTAGCAATACCAAAAGCTTTTCTAAAGCCTTCCTGATAAGCGGGCTGTCTTTTCAGCTTTAAGCTCACATGATCCCAACTCTCTCCCATTTCGATGGGATTCTCAACTGGTTGAATAGCCTGGAGCTCCAGTGAGGCCGCCCTGCCATCCCAAAAAAAACCATGAAATTGAAATCCGACATCCACCAGGCTCAGGCTGCTGCGGTTCGTATGACCGTTCACACCCTCACTGAAAGGAAGATGGTCCGTAAATGATTTTTCCTGTTGATGGCAGGTTGAGCATGATTTCGTACTGTCTATTGACAGTATAGGATCATAAAAGAGCTTCCTGCCAAGTTGAATTCCATCAATGGTCATCACATTGTCGGTTGGTTGTTCTAAAGCGGGATATCCATTAGGAATAGTGGGAAAGTAAGTGATGGGTTGGTATGGAATGTGAGTCAGATCTACATTCTCGTCAGGCATTTCGATCGTGTCATGACATCGGCTAATGCAAATTACCCCGGTGACAAGTAAAAGATAATAAACAAAACTCCTGTTTGTGAAACTCATAGAATATCCTTATAGCCCTTATGGAACAAGGGTCAGTGCATTTACTAAATTCTGTACTATCTGGCCTATCTGGATACTATCCTTTGGATTGGAATTGAGTGGCAACTTCTTAATATCAATGCCCTCCAATACCTTTTTAAAATCAATGTCTATGTCAATGTTTGTATTCTTGCCATCTTCAATGGACACAGGCAGGTTAGCTTCAAAAGTTCTGTAAAGCGGATCAGTACCTGTATGATATGCAAAACCTGTATCAAAGGATCCGTTTCCTATCGTATCGATCCTTCCCTCAATTTTCATAAAAATAAAGCTGTTCCAACCTGACCAATAATTCACAGAATTGCTTAAGGGATTGGAAGAATTGAAATCTGAAGGTTTCTTCACATTCAAACCAGGTGGAACGCCAATTCCAAAACGTATGCCTGTATAATTCTTTGCCGGACGATTGCCCAGAGGAAGGGTAAATCCTTCAATAGCACTTGTCGGATCATCAAAGCTCAAATTCACCAGTTCTAAATCCTTAACATCAACTTCCGCTGATTGATCCAGCAGGACGATGTCAGAAACGAAAAAGCTCACTTGCGAGAATTGGAGTTGTTCTGGTGTGGTAAATGGCTTTGTCGTAAACATGGATAAAGGTTGGCCATCATAAAAGCCTTTGAAATGGAGGGTAAGGCTCCCGTTGGGATGATCAACTGTGCATGCAGTCAGGCTGGAAATGAAAGCCAATACAATAAGTAATTGAAAGATCCTCATACGATGTAGACTGGAAACGTGAAATTAACGAAATGCTATTTGTAAAAGTTGCAAAGGGGGACTATACTGGTAGAGTGTCATTGCAAGTATCAATTTTTCCGGGCCTGAAAGTATATAAGCAATATACGTCTCCTCAACATTCAAGGGTTTTCCAGCTATTTTTTAAGATCTGTTAACGCCTCATTAAAGCGTCATTAAAGCCTCATTAAATAATTATTTCACTCTGTTTTAGAAAAGCTGCTCCCGACACCCAACTCCAGGGAGCTTCGAATCGACATCGGATCAAGGATATCAACTCCTGAGAACCATTTTGCATAATCCACTGTCAGCTTCAACATAGTGGAAATACCCGGAGTAAAGTTAAGTTCATATGGCAGGGAAATGTCATTTGAAAAGTGGACTAAAAGAGTGTCAAAAATCTCCTGTGAAGTATCTTTTTGCAACACCAACCGAATGGTTGCCAGCGACTTTGTAGAGTCGTCCCATAGAATGCCTTTATCCGATAGAATAGAAGGTGTCTCCGAGGCAGAAGGATCAAGACAGTCTAAATCAGATGACAAACCTAACCTCAACATCAAAGTATCCACCATAGGGGACTCCCGGATAGTGCCGAGAACATATTGAAATTGTCTTGAATCCACCACAAGTATATCCGGTGTAAAGTGAAGCTTGCCGGTCCCACATGTGAGTTCGGAACTATCTACGGTGTATACAAGCTGACCTTCTCCTTTCCATGACCATGAGGATAAAAAATATTTCAAATCACTGATCCTGTAAAGATGTCCATTCCTGTCGCTTAGCGTAGAGTCAGTTGAAAAATTCCTGTCATTCCATTTTTGAGATAGTGAAACCGATAACACGGGATATGTGCAACAATCATTGCAAGGCCTGTCTGCAGTGAACTCAAAATTAGCTGCGGCGATATCAAGACAACCTTCTACCCTGGTAGTGCAACCCTGCACCAGGATGCTGAACCCGGCAAGAAAAAAGCCACAGATCAGAGGAAACTCAACCAGGCAAATTCTTTTTGTAGTCTGTGACAAGTTGTTGAATTATTTTTTTAACCTGGTG
>JBDSPM010000051.1:0-2605 GCA_039930325.1 Saprospiraceae bacterium | reverse complement strand
TGAGATAGAGAGACCATATAAAGCATTTGGGTATCCTATACTTCCGGCCATTTATATTTTGATGGGGATATCTTTTTGCATTCTGCTGATTATTTACAAACCACAGTTTACATGGCCGGGATTGATTATTACGTTGGTAGGAATTCCTGTTTATTATATAGCTGTATCAGCGAGGCGATCTGCACAGAGTTAAAAGACAGAAATTCAAAAAGTGGATGCAGATCTAGGTTGCTAAGCTGTAGATCAAGGATGCCTGACGCAGGGCGAAGTAAAAGAAAGGTTATGATTTTTTAAGATACGTTTTCTTCACTTATGCTTCACACTTCACGCTTAAAGCTTAAAACTTAAAGCTTCACGCTTCACGTCTCACGTCTCACGTCTCACGTCTCACGTCTCACATCTCACATCTCACGTCTCACATCTCACACCTCACACCTCACAATTCACACCTCATAATTCACAATTTCACGATCTTTTCAGTCCATAACAAACCTTTATCCGAATTCACCTTCAACAAATAAACACCCGTTGGCAAATTCTTCAACGATAGCGTTTCTTTCCAATGCTCTCCTACAGGTATAATTTTTTTACCTAAAACTCTTGTTCCTGTAGATGAAAAGACATTTATAGTCAGAGTGGATTGAAAAATACCTTCACCTGAAAGAATCACATCTCCACTCGTAGGATTCGGGGATAATTTTAAATGAACGGATTGAACAGGATTATTGATTGCCACAGCCATGCCATCAAGGAGAATATTATCCAAATACATATTATTACCATACCCGGACTTATTCAGAAATGAAATGGTCACATATTGACCTGCATATTCAGAAAGATCTAATGATACCTGCCGCCATTCCTCGCAATTCTGCGGGGTGAATTCTTCATATTCATACAGGCTATCTGTGCCAATTCCACTGGTGGTAGTGCTCAATTCAGCACCTCCACTTCTGAATATCGTATGATACGATTTACCACAATTGTTTGTAAGTAAAACCAATAACGAATCAATAAAATAATTTCCATCGAAATAAGGTGCATAAGCTACACTGAAGCTTAATGTTGGATTTTGAGTTTGCGTCAGATCAAGATTTGCCGGCAACATGATCTGATCCTGTCCATAGCTGCTATAAATATAATTATGCACCCAATAGGCCGTATTGCCTTCAGGCTCGCAGTTTGTTAATACGATTGGCTCCCATGTAATGGTATTATCCGGATTGACGATGGTGAAATTATCCGTATTTGAAAAATCAATCAGCGGGGGAACCGGATTTATTTCAGGCGTTTGAATGTCAATCATATCAGAAACCGTTTTGGTGGATGTGCCATTCGGATTCGTCACGGTCAGTGTTACATCATATTTTCCTGCAAGAGAATAGGTCACTTTTGGATTTCTCAATGTAGATGTTGAAGGAAGTCCACCGGGAAATTGCCATTCCCACGAAGCACTGGCATGCGACAACATAGAGTAGTCATCAAATTCAAGCGTATCACCCGGACATGATGAAATTCTTTTATTAACCATTGGTTGAGCTACAGGCCTGGAAGGAACTGCTAATGGCGCTTCCCAAATCCCTTTTCCATAAGCTCCCAGCCTGATTTTATGGTCGCGATAGAAAGGACGAAGTATGCAGGTTGCTACTTGCTTAGGAAGCCCATCATTATAAGGCATCCAGTCTGTCATAGTCGAATCCCTGAACCAAATCGTACGGAAAGTGCCCAGATATATTCCATCATATGTGCCACCCTGCGCCATGATGTAGGATATATGCTCACCATCCAGCGAAGCTGTAGTTTGGTTTTGCCAACTTGCGCCACCATCAGCGCTTAAATATATTTTCTCATTATCGTTTCCATCAGCATATGCAACCCAGCATTTATTTTCATTCTCTGCACTGCAGGCCAACAATACCCTTCTTGCATAGCCCTGTGGTAGCACCAATTGATTCCATGTTTGACCTGCATCAGTGGTTTTCCACAGCCATCCCGGATCCCATGTATAGGAGGCATGCTGAAATACATACATCACATTTGGATTGCTCCGGCTTATTTCAAAGCTCATCGCACGTGCAGACACATCCTTTCCAAACTCATGAAATATATTCCAGTTCTTTCCACCATCGGTCGTGATCCATAATTTGTTTTCATTCGAGACATAAAATGTATTCCATGAACGCGGATCCCATTCCATCTCGCCGCTTTCTGCATCATAATAACTTTCATTCGGAGCCTTACCCATTTGAAAATATTCTGCATAGCCATTTTCTTCTTCAGGCAAAACAACACCCCCGATGTCTGAAAAATACGTTTTACGGCCTTCACCCGGATTGACATATCCAGTTGGGGCCTCTCCACCGCCGAGACTTAAACATTCACCAGGCAACCAGTTTTCATACCAGCCGGTATTTCCATTGTGATAGCGGCCTCCAACAAATATGTCATCATTCCATCCCGTACCAAATCCCCAAAAATCTGAACCTGTAATTCCTCGGTTGCGCGCGTAATGAGTTGCAAAAAAATCATTTGAATATTCAATACCACCATCACTTGTCATCCACACATCATCTCCATTGATCTCAATCTCCTGGCAATCCGGATG
>JBDSPM010000050.1:0-6144 GCA_039930325.1 Saprospiraceae bacterium | reverse complement strand
AGGACACTGAATATTCCTTTTTTGATTTCTCCTGTATATCCCGTACCTCCGATCAGAATGGCGCGATCCGGAAAATTAATAACTGCAAAATTGGTTTGCCTGGTGTGATGTATCGCAGGATCTGCTTTAAATCCGGGAGCACATATGACTGTCCATTCAGGAGCATACCCATCAATTTCCGGTCCTGTCAACCGAAGGAACATATTGTTAGCAAAAAAAGCGCTCCATGGATATTCAGCGAGTACTCGCACATTGAGCCTGTAATTTTCATCAGAGCAAACATACCCATCGTGGATGTATATCTCCCGTTCGCGGATGTATTGGAGAATATCTTTTTTAAGAATTTCGTAATGACTTTGTTCAAACGGTTTGTTGACAATCCCCCAGTCGACTGTATCGCCTGTCACATCATCTTTCACTATAAAGCGGTCTTTTGGTGATCGCCCTGTAAATTTTCCGGTGTCAATGCAAAGCGCACCTGTATCATTCAATACGCCTTGTTGTTTCTGTATAGTAGCTTCAATCAATTCAGCCGGCGTAAGCATGTAATGAATTTTATCCGGGTCCAGCGAGAGGTGTTGAAGATAGATAGCGAGTTGAGAATTCATGATTTTTTTGGTTGCCGTCGTAAAGGTAAAAAAGGCATGGAGCATGCTATTTTTTTTTCGGAAGATGCAGTGCAAACACCGTCCCTTCTCCAAGCTTTGAATGCTTGACATGGATGCGGCCTTTGTGATAATTTTCGATGATGCGTTGTGCAAGGCTTAATCCAAGTCCCCAGCCCCTTGCTTTTGTGGTAAAGCCCGGCTCAAATATGGTTTTTAATTTGGACGGAGGTATGCCTTTCCCGGTGTCTGTAATGTCGATTTCAATTTCTTGCAGATGATCATGAACTTCCCATTTTATCGTACCGGTTCCTTCTTCCATCGCGTCAAGTGCATTGCGCATGATATTTTCCACAACCCAATTAAAAAGAGGGGCATTAATATTCACCATCAATGGAGGTGAATTTTCAGGTGGTTCTTCAAAAACAATTTTCCTCGATGCACGCCTACGAATGTAATTTGTAATCTCTCTCATCTGATCATAGACGTTCACCGGATCCAAAACGGGTGCAGATCCAATCTTGCTAAAACGGTCTGCTATCAAATCGAGACGGGCAACATCATTTTGCATTTCATCCAACACTTCCAATTCTTCAGGCCGCCTGTAATGTGATTCTCGAAGATGCTCTATCCATCCGATGATCGCGCTGATCGGTGTACCAAGCTGATGAGCGGTTTCTTTTGCCATGCCTACCCATACCCGGTTTTGTTCTGCGCGTCTTGCATTATTTATACTGATATATCCCACGGAAATGAAAGCCGCCAATAATAATAATTGCAGATAGGGAAAGTATGTAAGAAGTTCAAGGACACGTGAGTTCTGATAAAACAGGAATTGTTCTTCGCCTTTTATTTCTATTGGTTCAGGACCCTTTTTCTTTAAATAAAGAAGTCGTTGTTGCAAAAAAACTTCATTTGAATCAAGTCCAATTCCAAAATTGCGGGCATAAATGACAGTATTATTACTCGTGACCAGCATGATAGGAATATCTGTGTTTGCCAGAATAATATTAGTAGGTAATGTCAGATCAGCTTCCAAATTCTGAGTATCTGAATTATCCTGATTTAAAATATTACTATATGCATCAAAAAGGAGTAAAGCTTTATTTCTTTCTCCTTCCCGTAATCGTTGTGCGAGGTAATTCGTATAATAAAGTGAAATGAAAAGAATGAAGATCCCGGCGACCCCAAGGTATATTTTCCATCGTGACCTTTGGTTGTAGATATCCATCATCTCAATGCCTGCTTAAGTAAACACGCACCCGGTCCTGTGCATTCTTCCTGACATCCCCATAGAATAGATTGTAGTCGGCAATGTGATAATTCTTCCTGGTAAACAAAAAGCTTCCTGGAAATACCGGTTTATTGACCCATAATAAATCTTCGTGCACCTGGGCAAAAACTAAATTAGGCATCAACTTATGAAAATTTCGCAACACGCCACCTATTTGCACATCTTTGGAGCATTCGGGCTGATCGCAACTCCAGGTCACCGGATTGGTGACAGCAATATTTTGATCCGGATAATGCAGCACCTGAGGAATATAGCCTTCCTTAAAAGTACGCCATGTGCAAAAACAACCTGTGTCATCCGGATAAAGGCATGGTTTCAACGACGTGAACTGATCATTGCGGATGGGCCACCCCGGCATGTAGGCAACAATCATTTTATCCTGCAAGGGTGTGCCATCAATGAATTCATCGATCAATCGCATTGCATGAAATGATCCCTGGCTGTGAGAGGCAATAATAAAGGGACGGCCCTGATTGTAATGCTCCAAATAATATTCGAAGGAAGACTTCACATCTTCATAAGCAAGATCAATCGCAGCTTTTGCCTCAGGGGAGTCATGCATATAAAACGTTTCCAGATGTGCCTGCCTGTAACGTGGAGCATAAATTTTGCCTGCACCATTAAAAATACTGGCCTGATATCTGATGGTGGATTTGTCAGTGGCCAGGTTTAATGTTATGTCTGACACATCGGCGTTCAATTGATGATGATGCGGTTTTCCGGTATACGTAGTTGGATGTATAAAAAAAACATCTGCCGCTGAGGTCAGTTGCTCGTCATGCCAACTGTCAATAGGAACTATATCAGCGTTGTCTTTTTCACCAGGCAATGCAGCCCAGTTTTGTTTTAATGAGTAGTCGGGTTCAGAGGATACCTGTGAGGACTGACTTTTGGAAAGGGAACCACATGATGCTGATACGCATAAGAGCAATGCTGAAAAGATGGAAAGAAAAAATCTCCTGGTCATCAATCGGGTTCAAATCCAAGGATAATATTGAAATTACCAAACTGTGTCCATTTCGAACCATCAAGGATCTTCGCCTGATTGTCCCATCCATATCCAAAATCAAAACCAAGCAAACCAAACATGGGCAAATAGGCCCGGACTCCAACGCCTGCACTTCTCTTTAGGTCAAATGGATTATAATCATCAAATGATTTCCATGCATTAGCACCTTCAAGGAACATCAGGCCAAATATAGTCGAGCTGGGATTAAGTGAAAGCGGATATCGTATTTCAGCGGTGAATTTATTAAAGACGGTAGCTCCCCCGGTTGCATTTGCGGCAATTTCCTCAACTTCATATCCTCGCATGGAAATAATATCTTTTCCTGTTATTCCACTTTGCTGATTACTTAAACCATCTCCCCCCACTTCAAATCGCTCGAATGGCGACGGTCCGATTTTCTTATTGTAAAAGCCGAGATAGCCCATTTTAGACGCCATTTTCAACACAAGCTTGCCTACGATAGGTGTAAACCATTCTGCATCAAAACGCCATTTGTGATATTCCACAAACCGGTATATACTCTGTGCGCTACTTGGATTAAAAGTTCGTCCAAACAAAGTCGTATAAGGTAATGTAGCTTTCAGCGTGAGGCTGAAAGATGAACCGGTTCTTGGAAATGTAGGTTCATTGATCGTAGTGCGTGCAAGGGTTTGCTGAAGCGAAAAATTATTGAAGAATCCATTTGATATCGGCCGTCCTGCAGGATCAAAAAATCCGCCTACACTGTAATTATCAAGATTCAGATATTCAATATTAAGTGTTGAATTAGAAACGAAATTATCATCAGGCCATTTCAATCTCGAGCCAAGACCAACAAAACCTCTTCCAATAGCAAGTTTTCCCTGGCCCTGGAATGACAGATTGTATTTGGAAAGCGCGCCACCCACCGTAAATGAGTTTGGCCGCTTGCCTCCAAGCCATGGTTCGGTAAACGAAAAATTATACGATTGGAAAAAATCTCCATTCGTCTGGGCCCTGATCGATAACTTTTGGCCGTCACCCTGTGGCAGTGGACTCCATGCTTCTTTATTGAAAATATTTCGCAGTGAAAAATTATTGAACGTCACACCCAATGTTCCGATAACCTTGCTTCTGCCAAAACCTCCCCAACCGGCACTTAACTCCAATTGGTCAGAAGGACGCTCTTCCACTTCATAAATAATATCCACCGTTCCATTTGTCTGATCGACGGGTGTTTCGATACCCAGCTTTTCAGGATTGAAATATCCGAGTGCGATGATCTGTCGTTGAGAGCGGATGATATCTGATCTGCTGAATTTCTGACCAGGTTGTGTCCTGAGTTCGCGACGAATCACATGCTCATGCGTTCGTGTATTCCCTTTGATGACGACCTCATCGATAGTAGCTTGCGGGCCTTCAAATATTCGCATCTCCAGGTCGATCGTGTCGTTTGTGACAGATATTTCTGTCGGTTCTACAGTGAAAAACAAATATCCATCATCCAGGTAAAGGCTACTCACATCCCGGCCATCTATGCTGAAACGCAAACGTGAGTCGAGTAATTTTTCATTGTACACTTCGCCTTTTCGTATGCCCAATATCTTACTCAGGGATTCACCATCATGGATCGTATTTCCTTTCCATGTTATGTCTCCGAAATAATATTTGTCTCCCTCGTCAATATGCATGCTTATCTCTAACTCACCTTCTTTGTTCCGCCAGATAGAATCATTCGAAATCATGGCATCCCTGAACCCCAATGTGTGATAATGATCGATGATCGCCAGTTTGTCCGTTTCAAAATCAGCATCTACGAATTTTGATTTCTTGAGAAGGGCAGATTTAGATTTGGTATTCTTTAAAAGCTTTCGAAGTTTTTTGTCTTTCACTTCTTTGTTGCCTGCGAACGTGATGTGGGCGATTTTGATTTTGTCTTTGGTATCAATGTCAAAAATGAGATTTACAGCATTGACCCTTTCAGAAGTTGGCTCCTCACTTACTTTAACGGAAACGTCGAGAAATCCTTTTTCAACAAAATATTTTTCAATAGCATTTTTTGCATTGATCTGGTTAGCTATGCCGGCCACTTGTCCTTTGATCAGAAAGGGTTTGATGACATCATTGAGATCATCGTGCGTACCTTTTTTTACACCGCGATATGACCAACCGGCTAAACGGGCGCGTTCCATGAGATGAATTGAGAGGAAGATGATATTGCCGATCCGTTTATCCTGGGTGATTTTTACATCGTCAAAAAGACGCAGCTTCCAGAGATTCCGCATGGCTTTGGTGATATCCGTTCCGGGAATCTTGATGGTCTGGCCGACTTTGAGGCCCGCTACGGATTTGATGGCAGAAGGATCACTAAAAAATACACCCGTGACTTCAATACCGCCTATTTCCAATTCCTCCACATCGCCATATTCTATAATCGTTTGCTGAGTGAAAACAGCCGTTAATGGCAGCAGGGAAAAGGAAAATAAAAAAAATAAATAAAGTGGGTATCTGAGAATCTTCATGCGGGTGATCAGTTAATCTGGGTCAAAAACGATTGGCGTGGGTCTTGTGTTGTCTGGAAAGCTATTGATGGCTCAGTTGTTCGCTGATCATGCCGAAGCGGCGTTCCCGTTGTTGAAAATTTAGAATGGCATTATAGAAGTCTTCCCTTTCAAAGTCAGGCCAGTACACATCTGAAAAATACAGTTCTGTATAGGCAATCTGCCAAAGCAGGAAATTGCTGATGCGGTGTTCACCACTCGTCCGGATTAATAGCTCCGGATCGGGCATTTGGGAGGTAGTGAGAAAGGAGCTTACGCAGTTTTCATCAATATCCTCAGGCTTGAGCTTACCATCAGCTGCATTCGTGGCCACTTTTCTCATGGCCTCGGTTATCTCCCATCTGGCCGAGTAATTGAGGGCTAGTGTCAGGGTCATCCGGTCATTACTCTTTGTATTGTCGATCCCTTCCAGCAGCGCTTTCCTGGTCCTGGGTGGCAATCTATCCATGTCGCCTATTGCATTGAGCCGGATATTGTTTTTATTCATAGTGGCTAATTCCTCTCTGATCGTAGAGACCAGAATGTCCATGAGAGCATTGACTTCAGGCCTGGGACGATTCCAGTTTTCCGTTGAGAAAGCATATAAAGTGAGGAAAGAAATACCTATCTCGGCTGCGGCTTCAGTGACTTCGCGGACCGATTTTACGCCGTTGCGATGACCCCAGATCCTCGGCTTTCCATGCTCTTTGGCCCAGCGGCCATTGCCATCCATGATGA
>JBDSPM010000049.1:0-7211 GCA_039930325.1 Saprospiraceae bacterium | reverse complement strand
AATAGGCGAAGTTTTTGGCGGCACACTCAACAATCTGGATGAACCATTGCATGGTGTGGCCTCGAGAGTCACCATACTACATACTGATTATCTTTTTGAAAACACACCCGCTCAGTTCAATATAGGCCACTATCATTCATGGGTTGTTAGTCCGGACGTTCCGGATTCAATTGAAATTTTAGCCACAGATGAATATGGAAATATAATGGCAATTAAACATAAAGCGTATGATGTTCGTGGCGTGCAATTTCACCCTGAATCCGTGCTAACAGAATTTGGCAACACGATCATTGGAAACTGGATAAACCATTGATGTGATGAAAGAAATTCTCGAAAATTTATTCCAGCATAAGACATTGACCAGGGAAGAAGCAAAATCAGTCATGATCGATATTGCATCCGGTAAATACAATCATTCCCAGATTGCTGCCTTTCTTACTGCTTTCATCATGCGGAATATTAGCTTGAATGAGCTGCATGGTTTTCGTGATGGACTTTTAAGCCTATGCCATAAAATAGATCTGGTAGAATACAATCCAATGGATGTCTGTGGAACGGGTGGTGATGGAAAAAATACATTTAATATTTCAACGATCACTTCGTTTGTACTGGCTGGTGCAGGGGTTAAAGTCGCGAAGCATGGAAATTATGGAGTCTCTTCCGTCTCCGGATCTTCCAACGTCATGGAACATCTCGGTATTCAATTTCAAACTAATGAGTCCGTTTTAAAAACCCAACTTCAGGAAGCAGGCATATGTTTTTTACATGCACCTTTATTTCATCCTGCGATGCGACATGTTGGACCCGTGCGGAAAGAATTAGGAATAAAAACTTTTTTTAATATGCTTGGCCCCTTAGTGAATCCTGCACAACCCAAAGTTCAGATGGTAGGCGTATTCAGTCTCGAACTGGCTCGAATGTATCAATACTTATTCCAGGAAGAAGATATGCACTATTCTATAGTGCATGCTATTGATGGCTTCGATGAGATCACCCTCACTGCAGATTGCAAATTGATCAATAATGAAGGTGAGAAAATCATCAATGCCCGATACTTTGGAATGGACAACGTGTCGTATGAAGCATTAGATGGCGGAGAAACTGTAGCAGAGGCTGCAGAGATATTCATAAGAATTATCGACGGCAAAGGAACAGTGGCGCAAAATAATGTGGTAATTGTTAACTCCGCATTAGCTATTCTAACGTATAATCCATTAATGTCACTTGCTGAAGCCATGGAAAGCGCGAAAGAATCCCTCCTCGGATTAAAAGCAAAACAATCATTTAGCACACTAAAGGAAATACAATGAGCATACTGGATACAATCAGGGATCACAAGCGCAAAGAAGTAGAGGAACGAAAATCACTCTACCCTATCAAATTGCTGGAGAAGAGTATTTTCTTTAAAAGCCAATGTGTTTCATTGCGTGAATATGTGACTGATCCCAAACGGAGTGGCATCATCGCCGAATTCAAAAGAAAGTCGCCCTCGAAAGGGGACATTAATAAATACGCTAATGTTGAAGAAGTAACCTTAGGTTACATGGGGGCTGGAGCCGCTGCCCTATCCATTTTAACAGACGAGTATTTTTTTGGAGCAAAGAAAGACGACCTTCAGATTGCAAGGAAATTCAACTACTGCCCGATCCTGCGAAAAGATTTTATCCTGGATGAATACCAGGTAATAGAATCAAAATCAATGGGAGCTGATGCAATTTTGCTTATTGCAAATCTGCTTTCACGTGATCAAATTCAACTTTTTGCAACTATTGCCCATCAACTTGGCATGGAAGTCCTTTTAGAAATTCATTCGGAAGAGGAGTTGGATGGGATTGATCCGACGAATATTCAATCAATAGGCATCAACAATCGTGACTTGCGCACATTCGAGGTGGATATTGAAAACAGCTTACAACTTGCGAATAAATTGCCTCCATCCATTACCAAAATAGCAGAAAGTGGAATTGAGTCTGCCGAAACCATTCGAAGGTTGAGGGAATCAGGCTTTGATGGATTTTTAATAGGGGAATATTTCATGCGTCATAGCCATCCGGCCCAAAAATGCAAGGAGCTTATTAAACAGATTTCCATATGAAAATTAAAATCTGCGGCATGCGGAATACGGAAAATATTTCAGAAATCACTGCATTGCAACCCGATTTTATGGGTTTTATTTTTTATTCAAATTCAAAGCGGTATGTAGGTGACGATTTCCCGGAAAGCAGTTTAAAAAATATTCCAAATACGATTAAAAAAACAGGTGTTTTTGTAAATGAATCCATTGAAAATATAATTGCAATGCAAAAGCGATTCAACTTTAGTGCAATCCAATTACACGGCAGTGAGACGCCAGAATATTGTCAAAATCTCAATAATCATATACCAATTATAAAAGTTTTTTCAATAGACGATCATTTCAATTTTGATGACTTAACCCGGTTTCAACCTTATTGCCAATATTTTCTCTTTGATACAAAGACAGAAAATTATGGAGGAAGTGGAAAATCATTCGATTGGGCATTACTTGACAAATACATATTGGACATACCATTTTTTCTGAGTGGCGGCCTCGGATCGATCAATATTGATGCAGCCTTACAAATCAAACATCCGATGTTTTACGGAGTAGACCTGAATAGCAAAATTGAGACCTCACCCGGCATCAAGAACAAAGAAGAATGTAAAAAGATAATTGAATCAATCAGACATCATGAACACATTTAATCCAAGTGAGGACGGGTTTTACGGAGAATTTGGAGGCGCATTTATTCCCGAGATGCTCTATCCGAATGTAAATGAACTCCAACGAGAGTATAGATCGATCATTCATTCTACAGAATTCCAGGAAGAATTCAGATCACTTTTGAAAGATTATGTTGGCCGGCCCTCCCCACTCTATTTTTCAAAAAATCTCTCGCATGAGTTTAATGCTAACATTTATTTAAAGCGGGAAGATTTGAATCACACAGGTTCGCATAAAATTAATAATGCACTTGGCCAGATCCTGGTAGCCAAACGACTCCAGAAAAAAAGAATCATCGCAGAAACAGGCGCAGGTCAGCATGGTGTCGCTACGGCTACAGCGTGTGCACTGATGGGAATTAAATGCACGGTTTTTATGGGTCAGATTGATATCGAGCGTCAGAAGCCGAATGTAGATCGAATGCAATTGCTGGGAGCAAATGTAATTTCTGTTACCAGTGGAAGTAAAACATTGAAAGATGCAACCAATGAAGCTATCCGGCAATGGATCAATGATCCGGTGGATACACATTACATCATCGGCTCAGTAGTGGGTCCGCATCCTTACCCAGATATGGTGGCAAAATTTCAATCGGTGATCAGTGAAGAAATAAAGTGGCAACTTAAAGAAAAAACCGGTAGTGAAATACCTGATTTTGTATTAGCATGTTTAGGTGGAGGAAGTAATGCAATTGGTGCTTTCTATCATTTCATAGGAAATGGAAAAACGAAATTAATCGGTGTTGAAGCGGGAGGTGAAGGAGTTCATTCCGGCAAAACGGCTGCAACCATTTCTCTTGGCAGAAAAGGAATCATTCATGGAAGTAAAACTTACCTCATACAGACTGAGGATGGCCAGATCGTAGAACCTCATTCTATTTCCGCCGGATTGGATTATCCCGGCATAGGGCCGGTTCATTCTTATCTGAATGACGCCGGGATGGAAAAAGTGGTAAGCGTGACTGATCAGGAAGCGGTGGATGCAGCTCTTCATTTGTCACGAATAGATGGCATCATACCTGCGTTAGAATCGGCCCATGCACTGGCTTACCTGGCTAAAATGAATTTTAAGAAAGATGATGTTGTCGTAGTCAATCTATCCGGAAGAGGTGATAAAGATATGATGACATATCAAAAATATTTGGGCCATGAGCAATAGGATACATACGTTATTCGAAGACAAGAAGAAAAAAATTCTTTCCATTTATTTCACGGCAGGGTATCCCATGCTCAAAGATACTTTGTCCATCGTTAAAGCGTTGGATGAAGCAAGTGTGGACCTGATCGAAATCGGCTTCCCATTTTCGGATCCACTGGCTGACGGCCCTGTTATACAGGAAAGCAGCTTGCGTGCCATTGAAAATGGAATGAATTTAAAATTGCTTTTTTCGCAATTAAGAGAATTGCGTCTGGTGACGCAAATGCCGGTAATATTAATGGGCTACCTGAATCCGGTAATGCAATATGGGGAAATAGAATTTATCCAAAAATGTAATGAAGTGGGTATAGACGGGGTAATCATTCCTGATATGCCACTGAGCTATTACCAGTCTCAGTTAAAAAAATATTTCGAAGAAAATAATCTCTCAAATATTTTATTGATCTCCCCTCAAACTTCAGAAGAACGTATCCGGGAGATTGATGAAAACTCAGACACCTTTATTTATATGGTATCCTCTAATAGTATCACGGGATCGAATAAAGCCCTGGATATGCAAACCGACTATTTTACAAAGATCCGTCAAATGCATCTGAAGCATCCAACACTGACCGGGTTTGGGATCCATGATCAGGAAAGTTTTGAGAAAGCCGCGCAGTATAGCAGCGGAGCTATCATAGGAAGTGCTTTTATCAACCATCTATCCTCAAATGGAATTTCAAAAGAATCTATTCACCAATTTGTAAAACAGATCACACCATGATCATTCAGTTAGATAAAAAAATAACACAGTCGCAGCGTGGAAACATTGATTTAATGTTGCTGGAAAATAATCTGAAATGGATGGACATTACGACACAGTCCAATCATTACCTCGTCGTCATCCTGGATAAAGAGATAGACATTCGACTCATAGGAAAAATGCCAGGCATCACCGATGTGCACCGCGTCACTGATGGCTATAAGTTGGTCTCCAGAAAGTGGAAAGTAAATCCTACACAAATCGATCTCGGGGATGGCGTGATCATATCAGAAAATAATTTTACCCTGATGGCAGGTCCATGTTCGATTGAGAGTGAAAATCAGATCGAAATCATCGTGGCAGAGCTAATCAAAAATAATGTAAAAATCATGCGTGGTGGTGTGTTCAAACCACGGAGTTCCCCATATGCGTTCAGAGGATTGGGAATTGAAGGATTAAAATTGTTTCATAAAATCTGCAGATCGAATGGCATTAAGATAATTACCGAAGTCATGCAGGTTTCGCAGATTGAAGAAATGGCAGATTACGTGGATATATTCCAGGTGGGTGCGAGAAATACACAAAATTTTAATCTGTTAGATGCCTTGGGTGGAATTGATAAACCAGTTCTGATCAAACGCGGTATTTCGGGAAGTATCGATGAGCTGCTTCAGTCTGCTGAATATATTTTCTCTGCAGGCAATGAAAAGATCATGCTGTGTGAGCGTGGTATCAGGACGTATGAAACGGCATCCAGAAATACGTTTGATATAAATGCTATACCCATCTTGAAAGAAAAAAGTCATTTGCCTGTGATAGCTGATCCGTCACATGGCATTGGCATCAGGAGGCACATTGAAAAAATAACACTTGCTGCAATGGTTGCCGGAGCTGATGGGGCTATCATAGAAATCCACCATGAACCTGAGAAGGCATTTTCGGATGGACAGCAAACATTGAACTTTGAGGAATTTGAAAGCCTAGTGAAGAAAGTAACATTTCTTTCAGCAACATTCCGCGAATATGTGTAGAGTCTATCGTTACCCACGGATCGGTTCGTTTCGACTCCCGCGGTTGGTGAGCTGTAGCACAAGGCTGAGTAATAGCAAGCCGAACTACAACGACGGAGAAAGGTTTCCAATGAATGTTTCGGCTTCGCTCAACATTTGAAAGAGATTTCACTTAGGGTTGGGAAGAATTAATTTTTAAATCTTCCTCATTGATTGAGCGGGAGCCGAAATCAAAAAGTAAGAATTTTTGACGGTCGCTGAGCGGGAGCCGAAGCGAAACGTCATCTAACGCTTGTCACTCCTCGCTATCATACGTCTTCTTTCCATACGCAAGATCTCCGGCATCACCCAAGCCGGGAACGATATACGAACGGGCGGTAAGCTCTTCATCTTCATTTGCAATCCAGATATGCGCGGTCGGAAATGCGATTTGTGCATATTCCAGCCCTGCGCTTGATGCAATAATCGCCACGATATGAATTTCTCGCGGCGTTCCATATTCCAAAAGTGCGTTGACAGATTTTACCATGCTCGATCCCGTAGCTAACATAGGATCACAAATGATCAGCACTTTGTCATCAAGCTCAGGCGAGCTGATGTATTCAAGAGTAATTTCAAACGTGCCATCTTTGTGATTGTGCCTATACGCGGAGATGAAGGCATTTTCCGCTTTATCAAAAATGGAGAGCATCCCTTCATGCATAGGTAATCCGGCCCGTAAGATAGTGCTGAGTACAATGTGCTCATTCAACTTCTTACTTTCCGCTACACCTAGTGGAGTAACAGTCTGCACGACCTCGTATTGCAGCATTTTACTTATTTCATAGGCCATAATCTGGCCGAAACGGTAAAGGTTCCGTCTAAAAAGTACAGGGTCAAGTTGAATAACCTCATCCCGCATTTGAAGGAGGTAGTCATTGGCAATAGAGGATTGAGAAGACAGGTTATGAATCACTATTCGTCAGTTTATGAATTATAAAGATAGGAAATGCGAAGGTATCCCAGGTTCGTCGGTTATTGGGAAAGCGGGGAAAAAGTGCCTCGGCATTCAATAAATCCTTATCTTCCGATAGTGAAATCATTTTTGTCTGTTGCATTGTTTCTGGGGTTTTGTTCTCTTGGTACAAAAGGAATACTATCTCAAACGGTTATCCAGCCTAAACAGCTTGACTACAGTAGTGTCGGCATATTATACAATCATGAATGGTTGATTGAATTAAGACCTCACACTAACGGAGCTGCTGTTGGTTTCCAGACTGGTAAAATTATTACGTTTTACAAGACCCATTATTACCAGTTTGATCTTGGCATCGTGCGGCATCCAAAGGAATTCAGACAGTCCATTACTTTTAATTCCGGAAGTCCTTTTACCAGGACATCCAATAGCTTTACTTTCGGAAAGCAGAATAACCTGATGGTCCTGAGAGGGGGGGTAGGTGAGAAAATTTATTTTTCGGATAAAGCAAAAAGGAAAGGTGTAGCTGTAGGTGTCAATTATGAAATCGGAGCATCCTTAGGCTTGCTTAAACCCTATTATTTGCATTTATCCATGCTGAAA
>JBDSPM010000048.1:0-4214 GCA_039930325.1 Saprospiraceae bacterium | reverse complement strand
ATTTTATTCATCGTATTACTGATAGCAGGAGTACCGCTTTATATTTTTAGCTGGATGATGTTAATGTTCATGGGGACCGTGGTGAGGCCACCTTTGCATTTGATATGGCTGAATTTGACATTGAGTGCTGTGGAGAAGTCTAGACTAAAGAGAGAGATTCTGGAAATTATGGAGACTATCCGGCGGATTGTTTAAGTGTTTATACTTCGACCTGCTCTCTCTCATCCTTTTGCTACAGCAACCATGTTTAAGTGTTTAGGTAATTAAAATTTAAAGGTTAAATTTCTAAAGGGATAATGGTTATCAAAAATGAATAAAAAATCTTGTTATTTTATCTTCCTCATCGTACTCCTCCTATCTTGTCAGACTATGAATAAAAATGAGCACGATAAACCTGAATACGTCCTGGTAATTCATGGTGGCGCAGGGGTTATCACGCGGAACTCTATGGATTCGATTAAAGAAAAATCTTACAGGGAGGCATTAGATTCTGTGTTGACAATTGGTGAAAAAATATTGGCGAGTGGAGGGAAAAGTCTGGACGCTGTCGAAGCTGTTGTATCGTGGATGGAAGATAACCCTCTCTTCAATGCTGGAAAGGGATCTGTATTTACGTATGATGGAAAAAATGAAATGGATGCGTCGATCATGACTGGAATTGATCTTGCAGCGGGTGCTGTAGGAAACGTCCGGCACGTTCGCAACCCAATAAAGCTAGCCAGAATGATAATGGAAAAATCACCACATGTCATGCTTGCAGGTGAAGGAGCAGAAGAATTCGCAAAACAAAATGGAATAGAGCTCGTAGACAGCTCTTATTTTTTCACTCAAAGCCGGTGGGATGCACATATTAAAGGATTGCAGGAGGAAACTATGAATGCTGCTGATAAACATGGTACTGTCGGAGCAGTAGCACTTGATAAATATGGAAACCTGGCTGCAGCAACGTCTACCGGTGGTATGGATAACAAAAGATGGAACCGGATCGGGGATTCACCAATTATCGGTGCAGGTACTTATGCGAATAACGCCACCTGCGCTATTTCCTCAACAGGACATGGCGAATTTTTCATTCGTTATGCTGTTGCGCATGCTATTTCTGCGATGATGGAATATAAGGGTGTTTCGCTCAATGAGTCAGCACATGAGGTCGTCATGAAAAAACTTTTGGCTGCAGGTGGGGATGGAGGCGTGATCGGAGTGGATCATTTAGGAAATCTAACCATGACTTTCAATTCGGAAGGCATGTACAGGGGATTCGTGGTGCCGGGAAAAAGGTATGTGGGGATATATGGGGATGAATAACACTCACTACAGCGTTTCCGGCATCGTATATTTCCTTCCTTTATTTTGTTCTTTCAGCCAGGTCATCAATGGATCGAAATAGCGAACCATGGCTTTTGCATTCATATCTTCCCCGGTTTCATTCTTCATGACATCACGCCAGTCTTTTGTACCGCCTGCGGACATGATTTTTTTCAGGAACGCACCAATATCTTTATTGCCAAAATAATTTGTGGCTGTGGCAGGCTGGTGCAATATTTTTTCAGCAATGTATTGATGCAATTGGAATAAGAGGATGTAGGACAATGCATAGTCATAATACTGTGCAGCATCATCATTGATATGGGTTTTTGTACATGCATCGCAATATTCATCTCCACGTTGCTCAGGAGGAACGATGCCCTGGTATTTTTTAGCCAGCTCCCACCACTTATTGTTGAATTCACTCTCAGGCAGATTGTCCGCATAGAGTGCTTTTTCAAATTCGCTCATCGTGCCTGCGGCAAATGGAATGAAGACTGCAAAATTCAAAGCTTCTTTCAAAAGGATCTGGACGGAATCTGTTTTTGTATTTGCAGGAAGCAGCCCTTGTCCTATCAAATAAGGTTTTTGCGTAGCTGCCATACCCATCATACTGCCGAGAGCTTCATGGAATGCCCTGTTGGCGCCTTCACGTAATACAGGTGGCACTTCCGGGTTTGAATACGAAATATAATAGTAAATATGTCCGAGCTCATGGTTAGCCGTTTCGTACCAGTCGGAATTGGGTTCTACGCTCATCAGGCTTCTTACATCCTGATTTAGATCCATATGCCATGCAGAGGCGTGATTATTTTTCTTTATTGTTGAATCAGCAGGATAGGGATACAGATTTGATTTCAACCAGAAAGTTTCCGGAAGAGGAGGAAATCCGAGACTCTTATACAAGGTCTCTCCGGATCTGACGATCCATTCAGGACTTTTCTTGCCAAGGATGCTGTCGAGATTCAGGCCTTTCACTTCCATCATCGAGCTCCAGTCCTGGCCCCAGCGATTGGGAAGCCAATGCGCAGGAATATAATCCGGCACATCCCTGACGCCATATTTTTTAGCCAGCTCATATCGGGCATAAGTATGTAATTCGCGAAACAATGGACGGAGCTCCTGGTTGAGCCGGGTCATCATATCCATCATTTCCTGGGTGGTAAGGCCATAATCAGAGACCTGGTAAGTGAAAAAATCGTGATAGTCCAGTGCCTGAACCGTTTTATTTCTCAATTCACGAAGATTGACCAGGCCGGACTTAAGACCTTTGCCTACTTCCTTACTTGCTTCCCAGGCATCAAGGCGTTTCTGCAGATTGGTTTCTGATTTCAGGATGCCATCGATATCATTCGTTGTTACATTTTTCCCATGAAGCTTATATGCGAACCCAAATAGTTTTTCGGTTTGAGCGATGGAAGCAACGATTTTTTGTTTTACGAGATCGGCCACCGTTTGGGGATCGCTACCTGCATAATATAAAATGACTTCAAGCTGCCTGACCTGCAAGGGTGTGAGCTTATCTTTTACAGCAAGTAATTTTTTTGTTTTTTCAATAGTATTTACACTTCCTGTAAAGGCTGTGAAAGCTTCATCTGCGATCCGGGACTTGTATGCATTCACGGTATCACCCTCCTTGATTTCCGTATTTATCAACCAGCTTGCATCGGATGAATTTTTATAAAGCCTCACGTATTCAAGATTGTAGGTATCCAGGAAAGCCTGGGCATCCTTTTGTTCCTTGGCAGGTTCTGCAGTGGCAGGCTTTGTTTCGGTCTTGCAGGAGAAGTAAGCCAGCACGATGAGCACGGAAAGTAGAATAGATAGCTGTTTCATATATTTTTTAAAATGTGAACGAATGTAAAGAACAGTCCTGAAATGGCAGGGTATTTAGACGAAAGTGGACGAATCAAGGATGCCGGAGACCTGAGGGACTCTAATCGCTGAAATACCGTCAGTGGTAACTTCAGCAGGAAATCTCAATAATGATTACCCTCCCTTAGCATCATTCTCATAATTCAGAGGAACCTCAGCTACACTTTCCACGATCACTTTTGCATTTAGTTTGGTCAATGCATTGAGAAGAATTATCGCCAGTACCACAAGGAAGGCAAGCCTGACGAGGCTCAGCATTTCCCACATTGAAGCGCGATGGACAAGGGATGTATCTACTGTATCCTGATAGGGAGTCTGAGTGATGGATAGGAGTTCAGGGACAAAATAAATGGATGTAATCACTAAAACAGCGAAATAGCTGACAAGTACAAAAAGGATATTTTTTTTGCGATTGTTTTTCCAGTTGGTGATTAATGAACCGATGAGCAACAATAAAGTGATGGGATGGATCATCATCCAGAAGGGGGCAGGATTGATGCCATATTTACCCTGGTACATGGACAACGAAGCCGGAGGAGCAGCACTCCATGCAGGCACGATTACGATATGTTCATAAACAGCTCCACCGATGACAATTATAAAACAAATGGAAGCCAGGATGAGAAGAAGATTTTTGACCGGGATCATGATAGTTGGTTTTTCATTAATGAAGTTAATGGCTAATGTGTAATAGCAACGAGTTAATCTGTTTTGCCCTATCTGATTCATCTCCATTCTTGAAGCATCTTCTCAATTGCCTATTTTTCCTGCTCTCTAATTGCATAAATGCTAATTGCTAATTGTCCAATGCCTATTGCTTATTGTATTTCATGTTTCGGGCAAACACATAGGTTTGCCCCTACAAGCCCTATACTCCCTGTTCCTGCTCTCCCTGCTCCCTGCTCCGGCTCCCTGCTCTATGCTCCTTGCCTTTACCTCATCAGGGTCACATCGCCTTTGAATATTTCACTTCCTCCATCCTCATACTCTACCTCGATATAATAAGCAAAGACACTAGAACTCATGGTCATTTT
>JBDSPM010000047.1:0-3981 GCA_039930325.1 Saprospiraceae bacterium | reverse complement strand
ATTTTATTCATTTGAAGAAAGAATAGAATTGTTTAAAACTTCAACCATTTGCCCCGGCGTTTTCGGAATGAAATTTATCACAACGAAGTTTAATAAATGGAATGCAGAAACGCAGGGGTGATATTTCGGTTCGAACTTGTTCGAAAACACCGAAATAATGGGGCGAAGTACGAGAAATAGTTTCATTAATTCGTTCTCGGATCACAACATGCATAGGTCTGGCCGCTACAATTTATTTTACAACTCCCCACATTATTGCCCACTCCACAACTAAGTGCTCCCTCTCCCCCGGAAGGACAAGTGAACTCTGTTGATCCTGCCTGAATGCAGCTACAGAATGGAGCGCTCTCAAGTGTATTTCCTTTATTGACTCTGCGCATTCCTAAGCCATATCCGGCATATTCACTCATATTTTCAATCGATTCAAGATAAGATGGTTTCTTATCCGATTTTATTTTGAAGTATACTATCTTTTTGGTAGTAAGGAAATTGACTACCAGGTGCTTGTCCAGATAAAGAACTTCTGCTTTGCCCGGTGGAACAGAAAGTAAAGAGTCCCCATTGTTCTCCATTTGAAGAAAATAAGAAATAATTTCACCACTGGAATCCGCCTCAACATGGATGGTAATCAGGTTTTTTGTGGCTTCTATTTTCACATTTCCTTCGAGTTTAGCTGACCAATCCCAGTTGGGCCGGCCGGCATTATATTGACTAAGAATGTCTCCTGCATTCAGCATACGTAAATCTTTTGGTGACCTATTACCACATCCACAAACCAGTGTGCAAATGGCAAATGAAACAGCCAGGTAAAATGTATTTTTTATTTTCATACAACAAATTTGACCCTTTTCTAAACTTTCTAAACTAATCCCGCAGAAGGCGGAATTTCTAAACTCTGTAAACTCTGTCGGTGAAGAAAACTCACCTCTACTCTTCCATCTCTATTAATCTGTGATCTCCTTTTCTAAATTCCCTAAAGTTTCTAAACCAATCCCGCGGGACCGAAGGATTACTAAACTCCGTCGATGAAGTAGATCTTGGTGAACTTTACAATCTACCCTCAACTTAGATACTTCCCCACAATGGGCATTCTCCTCCCTACTCCAAATGCTTTTGGTGACACCCGTAACACAGGCGCCGTCTGATGCCGCTTAAATTCACTTATATTAACAAGACGCAATATCCGTCGCACCAAAGCTTCATCATATCCCATATCAATGATCTCCTGCGGCCCCAATCGTCGTTCAATGTACATATACAGTACAGGATCAAGAATATTATATTCAGGCAGACTATCCGAATCTTTCTGATTTGGTCTCAATTCAGCACTCGGCGGTTTATTGATCGTATTCTCAGGAATGATGATCTCATTTTTATTAATGTAATCTGCAAGCAAATAAATTTCAGTTTTGTATATATCCCCTAACACAGACAATCCTCCTGCCATGTCACCATATAATGTTCCATACCCGACCGCCATTTCACTTTTATTAGTTGTATTCAATAGTATATTTCCGTGCTTATTGGAAATAGCCATTAAAATAATCGCCCTGCATCTCGCCTGGATATTTTCTTCGGTCACATCAAATGGCTTTCCTTCAAACATACCTTCGAGTCCTTTCAAAAAAGTTTCATACGGCTCTTTGATAGGAATGATGTCATATCGAATACCCAAATTTTCGGCTAATGCTCTCGCATCGTCCACGCTTCCGGAAGAACTATACGGACTTGGCATCATTACCACTCGTACATTCTCCTTTCCCAGTGCCTTTACTGCCATCACAGTGGTGATCGCAGAATCAATTCCACCGCTAAGTCCAAGGATCGCTTTTTTCAAACCTAATTTTCCAAAATAATCTTTCAGGCCAAGGATAAGCGCATCGTGTATTAAAGGAATTTTTTCTTTGGGTTGCTCTCTTCGATATCCGCCTTTCATGACATCCTCCAATTGATAATACCGGATTTCTTCCACGAAATAAGATATCTCATCATACACCTGTGCATCAGGCGAAAGGACCAATGAACCTCCGTCAAATATGATTTCAGTTTGTGCACCGATATTATTTGAATAAAAAAGCGGTATTTGATATCGACGTATATTTTCACGCAATATTTCCATACGTTCCGATGCATGATTGTAATCGAACGGTGATGCAGAAACATTCACCATGAAATCCGGTTTTTCAGGCATCATCACATCCATGGGAACAACTGTATAAAGAGGATTCAGATTACCTACATTCCACAAGTCTTCACATACAGTCAGTGCAATTCGCTTTCCTTTGAATACCACTGTTGTATGTTTCGTTGCAGGTTCGAAGTAACGATACTCATCAAACACATCATATGTCGGAAGCAACGTCTTGTGCTGCACATGCAGGATTTCTTTTTGGTACAGTAGGAACACACTATTGTGCAAATCTTTTCCTTCTGCCCTCGGATTGACAGTAGGACTACCCACCACAATTCCGATTTCATCAGAAGCTTCTCTCAGCTGATCAATCGATTCATTTGCCAGCCGGATAAAATCCCTGAATTCGAGAAAGTCCCTCGGTGGATATCCACAAGTCGCCAATTCACCAAAAACAATTAAATCCGCTCCTTTAGACTTAGCCTCAACAGTTGCCTGCAGCATTTTCCGGAGATTTCCCTCAAAATTTCCGATATGATAATTCAACTGGGCAATCGCAATTTTCATAACCTTCTATTCTTCAGCAAAGTTAAGCCCTTTTGAAGGAAAAGGCCAGGGAGATATAAATTTCGATACCAGCTTAAAGGATGCCGGGACGCAAGACGCCATTCCAATAGCCAGCAAACATTTAAACATTTAAACATTTAAACATTTAAACTCATTCACTTTCTGCAGATCATCGGAGTCAGGCAAATCTCTTATAGAACAGCAAACTCCCAAATCTCCGTATCTTTATCCTCCTTCTCTATGAGCCAGTACATTGTATCCGCCCGAAAATATCGACCTGACACCTTTGCCGATGTTGTAGGTCAGCGACATGTCACGGACACACTCAAACATTCACTGGTATCCGGACAGGTGGCCCATGCCTACCTTTTTTGCGGACCGCGTGGGGTAGGAAAAACCACAGTGGCCCGGATCCTTGCGAAAGCTATTAATTGTGAGAACCTTACCCCTGCAGGTGAATCCTGCAACCAATGTGATTCATGCCGTGCTTTCGATGTCACCAGCTCATTCAATATTTTTGAGCTTGATGCTGCATCCAATAATTCGGTTGAAAATATCCGTGCACTTATAGAGCAAATTCGTTTCCCGCCATCACAGGGACGATATAAAGTATATATCATCGATGAGGTGCATATGCTTTCTGCTGCTGCTTTCAATGCATTTTTAAAAACGCTTGAAGAACCACCCCCGTATGTCAAGTTTATCCTGGCCACGACAGAAAAACATAAAATTTTACCAACGATACTTTCACGCTGCCAGTCATTCGACTTCAGGCGGATCCCAGTAAAAGATATCACCACTCATCTAAGGGAAATATGCAACGCCGAATCCATCCAGGCCGAAGATGATGCGTTGGTGATCATCAGTCAGAAAGGCGATGGCTCCCTTCGTGATGCACTGTCACTTTTTGATCGGATTGCAAGTCAATCGAAAGGACAAATCACCTACTCAGGTGTTTTAGAAAGTCTGCAGCTTCTCGATTACGATTATTTTTTCCACATGACGGATGCTCTCATGCGTGAAGATGTCACTGATGTTTTTCTGACGCTCTCAGATATTCAGAAAAAAGGTTTTGATGGTGAAGCTTTCATTTCCGGGTTTTCAGAACATCTTCGCGATGTGTTGTTGTGCAAGGATTCTTCTACGGCAGAGCTACTCACCCATGGTGACCAGGTAAAAGCAAGATATCTGCGCCAGGCTGAAACGATTTCAAGGTCATCATTGATCACTTACCTGGATCTGATCAATCAATGTGATGTACAATATGCAAGAGCACTGAACAA
>JBDSPM010000046.1:0-13095 GCA_039930325.1 Saprospiraceae bacterium | reverse complement strand
CCAGACACAAATCATAAAAAACATTACAATAGCCGCTATCAGAATCTCAAGCCACGACATTCGCAATTTGCGGTTGCCCCAGTAAGCTGCTGCGGACCCAAGTGGAATTCCGAAAAGCAATGCAAGCAACATGGATCCCAATCCTATAAACAAGCTCACTCTGCACCCCCTGATCATACCTGCAAGAACATCTCTGCCGAGTACATCCGTACCCAACCAATGCCGGAACCGAAGGGTCAGTGGCTGCGGCCCTACAGGACTGAGGTGATTTCCTGAAGCAAGATCAATCGTATTATGACTATAGGGAACAGGCGCACGCCAAATAGATTTAAAATAAGTAGTTCTCCAATCCACAGGAGAATATGCAGGATGACGTGTAGATAATTCAGCTTCTGATATTCCGGAAAAAAGTGGAAAATAAGTCACGCCTTCCAATGTGCATTCGTAAGGTTTCACATTTGCAATCAATGGCCCGAATATGGCAAGGAAACTTATGATTAAAATAAAAATCCATGAAATACGCGCGCTCAGATGCGATTTCCATCCTGGCAAAGAAGTGAGATATGAAGTCATTTTCCTTTTCACCCTTCTACAGTTTTAACTCTTGGATCTGCCCACTTATAAATAATGTCAGTCAGCAAATAGGAAAAAATTGTAATGGCAGCTCCCAGCATCAATACAGGAAATACCACCGGCCAGTCCTGAGCAAGAAGACTTGTATACATCAACCTTCCCATTCCGGGGATACTAAAGATCACCTCGATGATCAGCGATCCTGATACTAATCCGGGAACAGAACCTCCGACGATGGTAATAATAGGAAATAGTGCATTCCTCACAATATGCTTTCTCATGATCGTCCTTTCTGAAATGCCCTGAGCCCGTAATGCTTTTACATAAGGCTGGTGATATTGATGAAGAATAGATTGCTTCATCTGTCGTGACACATATGCCAGAGCTCCCAAAGCAAGACATGTCACTGGCAATATGAGATGCGAGAAAAGGATGCTCCACTTTCCAATCATTGTTCCCGTACTTTGGTATGGGCCCAGTCCCCCCGAAGGAAAAACAGAAAGCCATTCCCCCGAAGTCAATGCGTAAATAAAAAGCGTTCCGAGCCAAAATGAAGGCAATGCAAAAAGAGCAAATAATATCCAGTTTATGATTCGCTCCAAAGGTTTGCCATTATGGCCGCCACTCCATATGCCGATAACCACTCCTATACTGATGGCTAGTAGAAAAGCAAATCCATTCAGCAACAGAGTCCATTTCAACGCATCGAATATTTTCCCCCACGCATTGAGTCCATCGATCAGCGATGTCAATGGTCGATGTGAAAGCAATCCGGACATCCACTGATGATACTGACTGTGCGTACCATGCCATTTTACCCTTGGTAACCACTGAACAGCAGCTTTCGATTTTTCTGAGGCTACTAATTTATTAGACACAAGAAGAATGGGTGCCAGTTCATTTGTTAATGCAGAATCTCCACCTGATATATTTTTTAAAGTATTCTGCAATACACTCAGGTTACCTTGGACAAGACTCAGATCATTTGTCCTCAAGGCTTTGTTGAAGCTTTGACAAATAAGATCGGCCGCCTGTGCATGACTCGTATCAACACAGGCCCAAAGCAGTCCTGATTTTAACTGGTGGAAAAGCAATAAAGATCCGTCCCCGTTTTTTGAATCTATGATCCATTTCCTGAGTGCAACCCTGTCTTCGATTGGAAGTACTGCATTCACTTCATCAGGATAAGCGCCGGGAGAAACAGACCAGTAAAAAAGCGGAAGATCCAATCCCCGCCGATGCGCTATCATCTGATAAGCATTTCGAAGCTCAAGCGGATTGGAATTGATGTTGTAACGCGGATCATCTAAATTCAGATATTCCATCACTGCATCACCTGGAACAAGCTTACTCAGCCAGAATGCAATGATGGAAATAATCCACAGCAATAGAATGGAAGTAATAAATCTCCTGAGGAGGGATACTATCATTGCCTTCTTTGATTAAGAAGCACGTTTGAAAAGATTTTCAAAATATCCGGGTTTACGCGATGAAGACAGGAATTCAAATTTTTTGGAAACAATGATCCGTTCTAGAGGAACATATAGAAATATCACCGGCTGCTCTTCATACAGTATTTCCTGGAGCGAGTGATAGTCATGATCCCTTTCCTGTTCTGATGCATCGGTGCGTATCTCATTGATGACACTGTCTGCAGCCATGTTATGAAAACCACTTATATTATTACCCCCCGGTTTATCGCTTTGTGAATGCCAGTTAGAATACGGATCATCCAGCGTTGGGTTTGAGCGCAGGCGCATCGGTTCGATGTCAAAATTATTTTGCCGTCGATCCTCATTGAATTGACTGGTTTCCAATACCTCAATATTGATTTCTATCCCGGCTTTTTTTGCATTTTCCTTGAGGATGTTTGCTATCGCTTTACCTTCTTCCTGATTCGTAATCTTGATGCCGAGACTGAGCTCCTGTAGTTTTCCATCGATTATTTTATCAGGTGTCCCGTTGCCATTTGTGTCTTTCCATCCGGCTTCGCTGATGAGTGAAATAGCTTTGCTGATATTTTGTTGTATCGGTTTGAGATCCTTGTCGTAATACGTTTTACTTGGATGAATGGGTCCAACTGTTCGCTGTCCCAATCCAAGAAGGAGATTATTCATAATGCCATCATAATCGATGCAATAGGCTAATGCTTGCCGTATCCTGTTATCAGCTAGAACAGGACGACGATTATTGAGCAGCAGGTAATTCATTTGTAACAAAGCAGGACTAGCGAACTGAAACTTTGCGGTCCATTGCGAATCATTTTTCATTTTTAAAAATGTCGATGCGCTCACATCTCCCATCACATCTACTTCGCCCGATTTAAGAGCTGCTTCAGCCGTGGCCGCATCAGCAATAAACCGATAAGTGATTTCGCCTGGATAGCCTTGAATCAAAAGTGGTGGGTTATTAATTTTATCTCCCCAATAATTTGTCTTGCGTTTAAGCCTGATAAATTCTCCCGTTGTCCAGTTGTCAAGTTCATAAGGACCCGCTCCGCTGACCACTTCTCGACCAAAATGAGGCGATTCAAAGCTGGCAGCAAATTGTTTCAATAAGGTATCCTGCTCCGGAGTCCATTTTTTACCTGGATCACGCAATTCATCTAATGTAAATCCCGCCATGATATTCTTAGGATCATAAATGGATGCCGGGAAAAGATGGTAATTGGTTATGACTTCAAGATGTAGAATATACGTACTGTCAAAATATACCGATGCCAGCTTAGGATCTTTTGGATCGACATTGATTTCACTGATGAAATTCCAGAATCCCCGCATCGCAGAAGCATTGACGTATGGATTGTAGATTGCTTTTATAGTGAAGAGATAATCATTGGCAGTTACAGCTGAACCATCAGACCAGGTTGCCTCAGGCCGAAACTTAAGCGTGTACTTGTTTCCGCCGGCATGTTTGCCTTCAGTGACTTTTTCTGCAGCAGGTATTTCTGAAATAAGCAGTGGTGATAATTTAAGGGTCACCGGATCATATTCAGCAACGGGTAGTAAAATCCAACTTTCGATCTGCGTGGCGAAGGAGCTTTTAGAGAAAGTTGGATGAAGAGTCTCCGGTTCTTGCGGCATGCGGACAGTTATCGCAAGTGTTGTTGATGTATCTGTGTCTGATCTACAACCGGAAAGCAAAAGCAAAAATAAGGATGCCATTGCGATGATATGTTCGATTCCCTTTCTGACCATTTATCAAAGATAGTCATGCCTTTGAGTTTTGAAGACCATGCTTTTTGCAAATACTTTTTTCAAATCAGGCATTGTCACTTATATTTAAGCAATGCATGTTCTGACGAATAAAATAAAAAACTCAAGTCCCCAGGTTGCTGAGCTGTAGTACAAGGTTAAATAATGGCGGGTCGAACCATAGCACCAGGATGAGCAAAAGCTGGTCGAAGCATAGGGGATTTAGGGGCAAACATCATCACTTATGAAAAAAAGTCTCCTGATTGCTGGTGGAAGTGGATTGATCGGCACGGCTTTGATGAAAGAAGCCCATCGACAAAACTGGGCTGTCACAATACTGAGCAGGCATACAGGATCCGGCAGAGTTGTTTGGGATCCCGATACAGCTAAAATTGATTTTCAGCAGCATGAAACCTTTGATGCCATTATTAACCTGGCAGGCGCTCCGGTGACAGAAGGAAGATGGACCCAAAAGAAGAAAAAAGAAATTTACGATAGCAGGATAAACGCAGGACGGACCATTGAAAAATATATTCAGGATGGACTTCTCGGCACCTCTTTCTACCTCGGTGTTTCAGGCATTGGAATTTATGGCAACAGGGGAAATGAAATCGTCACTGAAAAAACACCTATCCTGCATCCGGAAGATTGGTTTATTAAAACAACCATCGATTGGGAATCTGCACATCATCGTATCGCTGATCTTGGTATCAGAAGTGTAATACTGCGTACCGCAATCGTCCTGAGTAAGGATGGAGGAGCCCTGAAGGAAATACTTTCGACTCCCGGTTTTGGCGTGCTGTCTTATTTTGGCCATGGGGACCAAATTTGGTCCTGGATACACATCGATGATTTTGTAAAGTTGGTTTTTTTCTGCATTGAACACACAGGGATTCAGGGGACTTATTTGGCTACATCCCCACATCCGGTTTCAAATAAAATATTAACTAAGACATTAAATCAATTCTTATCTCCAAAGAGAATGGTGATGGGTGTACCAAAAATAGGGATGTCTATCCTCCTTGGAGAAACGCACCGGATACTTTTTGAAAGCTGCTATGCCTCTTCTGAAAAAATACAAAGTGAGGGATTTCATTTTGCCTATCCCGAAATTGAAAGTGCACTTGAAAATTTAATGAAGCAAAAGTTTAAATAAGCTTAGCGCTCGAAAACTTCAATTGATTTCTTGCGCATTACAAAATTTGTAAACTTTCCTTTGAACCGGGTCGCTCTCACGATGTGATTGTCGATCCAGTGATAATTCCCTCCGCGTGGTTTGCCTACCAGGAGACCATGATATTTGAATCCTGATTTAGCAAGCCATGTTTCAGTGATCTCCCGGTGAGCTTCAGTGCGTGAGGTGAAAAACGTAATGATGTGTCCTTCATCATACCATTTGTTGATAGTCTCAAGTGCATCATCATAGTACGCGCAATTCACCATTCTTTCAGGCTCTTCATTCGGGATATCATCACAGATAGTCCCGTCAATATCGATCAGGAAGTTTTTGACTTCTTCTGGCAATAAAGGGCTTATGGTTTCGCCCTTTTCATTGTATAGCTTTATTAAAGAAGGATGGTCTGACATCGTATGTAGTAAGTAGTCTTCAAAGCGTCAAAGATAGGCTCAGGAGCTATACCATGGCAAAAACGAAGGCAATGCACCTGTTATCAATAACTTAATCTGAAGACAGAGACCGCAATTCCTTAGAAATCAATGTAGTCGGTAGGATCTACAGGACGGCCCTGGATCCAGAGCTCAAAATGAAGGTGAGGCCCTGAGGATAGTTTTCCGGTATTGCCAATAATCGCCACAGCCTCTCCTGCCCGGACAAAAGCACCATTACGTTTGAGAAGGGTAGCATTGTGTTTGTAAAAGGATACCATATCATTACTATGTTGAATACCAATGGTATATCCCGTCTCAAGGGTCCAGTCCGCTGTGATCACGTGCCCATCCCAGATCGCTTTCACAGGGGTATCATGCGGTGCCAGGATGTCGACCCCAAAATGATCAGCTTCCGGATCAAATTTACTGCTGATCACGCCGGATATGGGTGGTATCAGGTAGAGATAATCCGCCGGCTTTAATACTGAAGGGGCAGGTGATGTATTTACAGGAATGGTTTGAATGGTTTTTGTGGGCACTTCGCGATCCTTTTCCCTGGACATTGATTTTTCTACCGGTGATGTCTCAGCATTCGAGGCCTGTACGACATCAGGAGCCCCAATGCTATCGGACATGCTGATCATGCGATTGAAGTGATCATAATATTGCTTGTAATCCTCCAATTCCGACTCCATCGTTGCCACCTTTTTACTCAGGCGAATGAAATCAGGGTGTTGACTTGGCATCGCATAGCCGGGTACCAGTCTTTTGAGCGGTGTGAAAAATATCACGACGATCATAAGCCCCATAGTGACCAGGACGATGGAGGAGAGCAGCACATATAAATTAAGCAATGTGAGGCGGTAAGAACCTACTTCCTCCAGTGTATCGTCCTTGCGAAGCACCAGTCTGTATATCGTATGCCAATGGCGCTTTCTGGTCTTTCCTTGCTCCAACATAGGAAATAGGTAGTAGTGGTATTTTTGAAATAAATTTGCCCCCTAATCAGTTTATAAGACTAAATGCCTGGTGGGAAACAACCTTTCAGCCTCAAATCATATAAATGCTATACCGTACTAACGTGAAAAATACACTTTTGATCTTTTTGACGCTGGGGATCTGTAGCTGTGTGACTCAGAAAAGTCATCAGGATATGTCAAAAGTAGGGCAAATCTATCACAACGTTACCGCCAAATACAACGGCTGGTTCAATGCTAACGAGCTGGTAGAAAACAGCATCATCACACTTGACGCCCAGCATGAAGACAACTTCAACGAGATTCTTCCGATCTATGAATACGCTGCTGTAGACAATGCGGATGCTGTAAAAGCTGACCTCGACGAAGCCATCAAAAAAGTATCCGTTGTAGTCACCCTCCACGAATACAGTGACTGGGCTGATGACTGCTACCTGCTCATAGGCAAATCTCTCTATCTCAAAAAGGATTACGAAGCAGCTGAAGACGCATTGGAATTCTACCAGGATGAATTTCTTCCTAATGGCAAGCATACAAACCTGCATAGCCGGAAATCAAAAAAAATAAAGGCCAATCATAAAACCGGGAAAACCTCTGAAGCCAGGCAGGCAAACAAGCATAAAAAAGAGCTGGAAAAAATTCGTAAAAAAGCGGAGAGGGAACGCAAAGCTTATAATAAGCTGGTTCACAATCGAAAAAAGAAAGGCAAAAGCACAAAAGACCTTGTGCGTCCCGGCACCACCAAGGCACCCGATGCCACAACTGTAATCCCTACTTCTGATTCAAAAAAATATGAACCTACTGCAGCTGAAATAAGAGCAAAAGCAAAGGCTGAGGGAGAGCATACAGGCTTGTTAGGGCATGTCCCTGTCTACGATGCAGCTATTCTTTGGTTAGCCAAGTCCTATATCGAGCGCCAGAACTGGACTGCAGCAGATTTCGAATTCAGGCGCCTTGAATCGGACGATGCATTGCCTCCAAAAGTGTATGAAGAGCTGCCGGTCGCAAGAGCCTATTACCACATGCAGCGTGAAAATTATCCCCAGGTGATCCCATTTCTTGAACAGGGCATTGAACGTGCATCCAAAAAAGCGGATAAAGCCCGGTATGCTTACATCATAGCTCAGCTTTATGACCGCCAGGGAAATGTAGCAAAGGCAGAAGAGTTCTATCAGCAAGCACTGGATTTCAGCAATAAGTATGATATGGAGTTCAACACGAAGCTGAGCATCATCAGATCTGCCGTGCGAAATAAAACCATGACTTCCGCGGAAGCACAGCAAAGCCTGGAGAAGATGTTGAAGGATGAAAAGAACAAGGCATACGAGGGTCGCATTTACTATTACCTGGCGACGATCGCTTTAGAAAATAATGAGATCGCTTCAGCGATAGGCCACCTGGAAAAAAGCATTGAGAATGTGCAGGGTGATAAATTCCAGGAAGTGGAAAGTCAATATCTTCTCGCAACCCTGTATATGAAACAGCTGCAATTTGTTGAAGCAGAAGCAGCCTTTAAAGCATGTGCAGCTGTCATGGATGAGAAAGATCCACGCTATAAGTTTGTCAGGAAAATGGGGGATAATCTCAGTGACATAGCCACCAATCTGAACACGATCACACTCCAGGACAGCTTGCTCAGGCTCTCTTTTATGACAGAAGATCAGCTGAAGGTGATAGCAAAGGACCTTAAAAAAGCCAGGCAAAAAGCAGATGAAGCAGCGGCTTCTAAAAGCAAATATGCGGTAGCTTCTAATGCAAAAAATATATCCGGTTCACCTGCAGCTATACAAAATGGCGTACCCGCTGTTCGACAAGTAGGCGGCAGTCCGGTAGTGAGTACCTTCTGGGCGTTCGATCAGAAAAACCTAAAGAAGGTTAAGCGCGAATTTGATCGCACATGGGGCGATATTCCCCTCACCGATTATTGGGGTGTCAGCTCTAAAGCAAGTCAATATGCTTCAACTGCAGAAGCTTCTCAGGGAGGCACAGGGGAGATCGGTTTGTATGAAAGTGAGATTGAGAATTTCTTTAAAGATGTCCCTAAGAATGATACTGCGCGGGCTTTGTCACATTCACAGATCCGGAAATCCATGCTTCTGTTGGGACAGCTTTACCGGGACAGGTTGCAGGATTTTCAAAGTTCTATTGATATACTTGAAAAATTATTAGCCAGGTATCCGCAAGCTCCGGAAAAGCTGGAAACATATTATCAGCTATACTTATCCGCATTATCTGCCGGTGACCAGGTGAGGACGGAAAAATATAAGTCACTTCTCATCTCAGAATATCCGAATTCAAGATTTGCAAGGGTTCTTTCTGATCCGAATTTTGCTTCCAGCCAGCAATCCGAGCATGAACGATTGATGAACTATTACGATGAAACTTACCAGCTGTTTGAGCACAAAGAATATGCCGGTGTGCTTCAGCACATCGCCGATGTAGGCGAAAAATTTGGTATCAACAATTCATTGATGGCCAAATTTGAATTGCTCAAAGCCATGAGTTTGGGAGCTACGACTGGAAAAGATGCATATGTGGCAGCCCTGAAAGACATTATAGCGAAGTATCCGAATACGGACGAAGACAAGAAAGCAAAGGACATGCTTCTGCAGCTCGGTGATACGAATGCAGGCGGCGTCTATGGTGAAACCGGGCTAAGCAATGCGAAATTCGAGGTGGAAGACAATGCGCTTCATTTCATCATCGTGCATGTAGCTAACCAGGATGAGATCAGTGTGCAGGACACTAAAATTGCATTGGCAAAATTTCATCAACAATATTTCCAGCTTGACAATCTCAAAATGCAGAACCTCGTATTTGATCCTTCAAGGAATCAATCATTGGTGCTTGTGCGATCATTCACCACGAAGGAAAAAGCGATGAAATATTATGATACAGCTATCCGGAATCCTAAAGATTTTCTTCCTTCCAATGCCATCTATGAAGTATTTCCGATCACCCAGAAGAATTACCGGGAGGTGATTAAAGCAAGATCACTGGATGCGTATAAAGCCTTCTTTGAAGAGAATTATAAAAAGTAGAAAAGCAGAGAGCAGTAATAATTAATTGTTTCAATGCTAACCTTATTCAGTCATTCCCAATTGATCAATATTTTGGTGACATCCACCAGTTGGGCAGCTAAAACTTAATTTAGTCCATGCTGTGCCTATAAGGCCTTCAAAATCAACTCCTGTTTGTGTTTTCTTAATGGTGAAAAGAAAATTTGCAAGAGCATTTTCTTGCGCATCATCAGCTTTATTCACGGATCTCATTCCATTCTGATCAATTGGCTGAGCGTTAAAAGTTTTTAAGGTAAAGGTGAGTTGCTTCCATGCACACCCCTCTGGGCAGGTGAGAACAATTCCATCTTCCGTTGTTTCAACTAAAATCAGAAATTTAGCCAATTCGTGTGCTCCTGCAGTTTGAGAATAGGCAGTGCTGAAGCCAACAATCATTAAAATGATTGAAAATGCAGTTCTATAAATTAAATTGTAAGTTGAATTTTTCATTTTCATATTGTTTAAGCCGCTTAATGTTTTTAATCAAATTCTCAATTCGGCAACTCTTTCCAATTATTCGGAAAGCATTCTTCCAAATTTACGAAATTAAATGGAAAAATCAATTGTTGTCCCTGATCCTGAAGGGATCAAATGTGGTTAGCCAGGGGTGCAACCCCTGGAATAAGAGCAAAAATAAATCCGATCCTGAAGGGATCGAATAAAATGCTTCCTCTTGGGTAATGATTTTGAAAGAATAAGTATTGGGATGGTAAAACAGATCAGTATTTTAATTCAATCCGCAAGCTATTCGTCTTCGTTCGATAGAAGCTTATCTAACCTATCCTTCAAAATTAAAACTCAATGTAAATGCATGCGAAATTAATTTCTCAATCACAGAAGACGGTGTCAATTGACCATTGTAAATGAGAATATTTCCAATGCCCTGAGAATATTTTATCTCGGGTGAGAAAATGAAGAAGGGAAAAAAGAACTGACAACCAGCACCTGCTTCAACTGAAAAATCATGCGGAGATAACCGGATGATCCGGTTCCCTTCGCCATTCGGAATTTTTGACTGCGCTGCAACATCAAAAGTATATTTGAAACCGGAAAGGACAAAAACCCGCATGTCATGAAAGGGCTCTGATTTGAACCTCAATTGAAACGGCATCTGTATCAGAACCCCTTCAAAATTTTTCACTCTTTCGATTTTATTTTCTGCAGTGACATAAAGGATTTTTCTTCCGGTGAAGGAAAAGCCCGGCAAAAATCGAAAGTCAAAATATTTACCAAGCTTCATATTAGTTACCATAGAAACATTCAATCCCCGTCCGGCTAACCCTTCAGCAACGTTAAAGCTGTCGTTAAGTATAAACTTCCCCGAACGGAGCAATTGAAAGTTAGATTGATTGTATCCCAGGGTCAGTCCGAAATAGTAAGATTTGGCTTGAAATTCACGAAAGTTTTTACTTTCTCTTTGGGCGATCAGCTGAAATGGAATTAACCCAATGAAGATGCAGGCAAGCACATATGAGTTGAGTTTTCGTTTCATACATATGGCAAACTAAGAAAGATGTTTATACTTAATAAAAAGTGGGGTTGCTTAGAATGCTTTAGTAACGATTGAGGCAAATTAAAATTACTATCCTTCCGAAAAATTGCCCCTAAATCCGCTGAATGGGATCATACCATTCTTGCCCCTAAATCCCCTGAATGGGGGCTTACAATTCACGTGGGTTAATTTGCCCCTAAATCCCCTGAATGGGGCTTACAATTCACGTGGGTTAATTTGCCCCTAAATCCCCTGAATGGGGACTTACAATTCCAGTGGAATCAATTGCCTCTAAATTCCCTGAATGGGGACTTACAATTCCAATGGAATCAATTGCCTCTAAAATCCCTGAATGGGGACTTGCAATTCCGGTGGAATCAATTGCCTCTAAAATCCCTAAATGGGGACTTGCAATTTTTGCCCCCTGAATGGGGACTTACAATTCCCGTGGAAGGAATTGCCCCTGAATACCCTGAAGGAGCTCTTGCAATTCCGATAGATTCAATGATCCTGAAGGGATCAAATTTGGTTAACCAGGGGTGCAACCCCTGGAATAAGAGCAAAATTGTTTTCCAACCCTGAAGGGGTTGTATAATAATCTTCCTTCCAGGCAGAAAATAATTTCATAGGTTATTTTTCAAATTCCACCAACCCCAATCCTCTCTCTACCGCCTGCCCCACCTTAACCTTGATATCCTTGATGATCACATCATGTGGTGCCGCAATTACATTCTCCATTTTCATAGCCTCGAGAATCAAAAGAGGCGCACCCTTCAAGACATGATCCCCTACTGCAATCTTTATGCTGGTTACCAATCCCGGCATCGGAGCTTCCATGATGCGCTGCCTTTTAGAATGGATAGTGTTTAATCCCATTTTTTCGATGAGCAAATCCAATTCATTGATGATTTTTATATTCTTTACCTGTCCGTTCATCTCAACCGTATACGTATGCGATGTGGGATCATATGCCATCACCCTCACTTTATATTTGTGAGCCCCATCAATGAAATGATAGGAGCCTTCATGTCCGGCATTATTTGGTACGGGTTCAGATAAATTGAGTGGTAATCCAATTTCATCCGCAATTAATTCTAATCTATCACCATCAACTTCGATGGTAATGGTGCCATGAGTTTTTGTCATGTCGTTGCAGATTGTTTTTCGCGTCCCACCTTCTCAAGGAAGATAACTTCATAAACTGTGCTAAAAAGGTAGATCACAAGAAAGGGCCATATATACGAATTGTCTACAGGCTCAAATATTTTCTGGTACCCTACAATCAAAGCCACGCAAAGAATCATTTTTAAAAATACTGCAAGCATGATGAGCTGAATGTAAAGCTTCGTATATGAACTTCGTGCAAGAATTTTTGCAGCACCAAATACCATTATGCAAAAAATTATCATCGATATCATCGTGACTATACTAAAACCATCATGTGACCTGATAGATGCAAAACACCATACCAATATTAAAATGATACTTACCTGGAGGAAGCTGGTGATGGCCAGCCCGGCAAAAAAATGCTTAGGGCTCATCTTTACGATTCAGTTCTCTGACCAGAATATAGAAAAAACCACTGGTGAAGAGTAAGATAAGCAATATCGTAAAATAGGGTATTGAAGTGCCCAGCTTCTTATCAATCTTTTGTCCCAGCCAAGCTCCAATTCCTAAAAGGGCAAAGAGCTGAAGAGCCATGCCACTATATCTCAGATATTTATTGGAGGAAGACGATTTGGGATCAGACTTCACTTCAGGACATCGTTGCTTTTGCACCGCTGATAGTGCTGAGCTCAATCACCTCTTCTTCATCTAAAGAAACCTTTCGTGGCATTGCATGCTGCGAACCCATCTTGCATTTTACATTAAAAATGGAACCGGGCTGTACAACTAATTTTTGTGTGGTAACATCACCTTCCACTCTTGCAGCTTCTTTTACATGTAGTGTTTCGTTCACCAACATCACGCCTTCAAAGCGGCCTTCAATCACAGCATTTTCGCATTGTACCTCACCGGTAATGAAACCCGTAGGCCCTATGATGACTTTGCCTTTGCAGGTAAGTGTCCCTTTAAGAGTTCCATCGATGCGGATATCTTTATCTGCCATTACAGAACCTTCGATATTCGTGCCCTGGATAAGGCTATTGCTCGAGGTGGCAGAAGCAGAAGTAATCAGGCCATTCGTCTTG
>JBDSPM010000045.1:0-6322 GCA_039930325.1 Saprospiraceae bacterium | reverse complement strand
GCCAGTGCTGCCCATTATGGCAGCTACATGTTTTTTCATTGTCTTCTCCACCTGGACTTGAAATTACGAGGCTTAGCGGATGAGGTACCGGCCAGTGTCGGAGAATTCATGAAAAAACTTGAATCGTACAGCCCTCCCAATTTCAAAGACAAGTATTTGCTTTTACAGGCGATGCAATTCTGGATTGATGGAGAAAATAAAAAAGCACTGGAAGGATTTGAAGCAGCGATTGTTGTTTCTGAAAAGGGCCAGTTTATTCATATGACAGCCCTCATTCACGAAAAGATGGCTGAATTCTGGATTGCAGAAAAACGGAAACATTATGCCTCTTATCATGTCAGACAGGCTAGTGTAGGATACACACAATGGGGAGCGCTCGCTAAAGTCGAGCAATTGCAAATTAAATACAAGGACCTTATTGATGCTTCATCCATGAAAAGGATGGATACCCCCTTGACCATGTCGGACTATTCTGAGACCATCATGACCGGTAAGCTTGATCTTATGACTGTGTTCAAAGCTTCGCAGGCGTTGTCAGGCCTGCTCACCATGAGTCAGTTAAAAAAAGCGATCATCGATATCGTTATGGAATGCGCAGGGGCAAGCCGTATCGCATTGATCGTTCCCGGAACTCCTGAACCTGAACTCGAAGTCCTCGGCGATATCAATGGAGAATACCACAGCGAGGTCCAACCTCTATCAAAAGCAGCCAATCTCGTCCCTGTTTCAATTATCAATTTTGTATCGCGTAAAAAAGAACAAGTACTGATCAATGAATTCGGACAAGAAAGTGTGTTCAACAGAGATTCCTATTTTCAGGTTAATAAACCACAATCGGCCTGGGCGATTCCACTGATTGTTCAGAATGAGATGAAAGGTATTCTCTACCTGGAGAATAAAATAGTTCGTAATGCTTTCACACGGGAACGCGTAAATCTCCTTCAGCTCTTAAGCTATCAATTGGGGATATCGCTTGACAATGCCAGGTTATACGAAGACATGTCAGCCACCAACAAGATGTACCAGAAATTTGTGCCGCTTCCATTTCTTAATACGCTTGGGTATGATTCCATACTGAGCATCCGGCTGGGAGATCAGATCCAGCGCGAGATGACAATCATGTTTACTGATATCCGGTCTTATACCACGATATCCGAGCTCCTTTCACCTGAAGAAAATTTCAGGTTTATAAATGAATATCTAAGCTATACAGCTCCCTGCATTGAGGCGCATGGTGGCTTTATCAACCAGTTTACCGGTGATGGTATTATGGCATTATTCGCTGATGCTGACCAGGCATTGAAAGCAGTGATCACCATGCAGCAGGCAGTCAGGCGGTATAACCTGGAAAGAGAAAAGTCAGACCAGGAGCCGATTAAAATTGGAATCGGATTACATACAGGGCTTATTATGCTTGGGGTGATCGGTGATATGGACCGGTATGATGCCGGTGTGATCAGCAATGAAGTGACCACTGCCTCCCGCATCGAAGGCTTGACGAAAATGTTTGATGCATCCATACTTATCAGCGAAAGCACATTGTCTAAAATTGAAAGATTAGCAGAATACCATTACCGCTACCTGGGCTCAGTGCAGGTGAAAGGAAGAACGGCTGCTGTGAAAGTGTATGAATGTTTCAATGGTGATAAGGAGAATGTCATCGAGCTTAAAAAACAAACCCTGGTTGATTTCAATGAAGGACTGAAATCCTATTTTGACAGGGACTTTATCATCGCCGCAGGACATCTGAAAAAAGTGTTGAATGTCAATCCGGGAGATATCACTGCAGAAAGATATTTCAGGCATGCTGCTGACCTTATGGTCAAAGGAGTAGGCGCAGACTGGAGCGGCGTAGAGATTATGACAGAAAAATGAACCCGGATGTAGCAGGTTTCGCAGATTAATAATCCCATCCAATTCTCAAGCGCAGCGAGATCCCGCCATATTTATATGATAGGACCAAATATCCTATTTGATGCTGCGATCACGGAGTAAAAATTGCAGTAAAGCACACAGAACAAAAACTCACGATTCACGACTCACATTTTGAATTAATATCACTGATTACTCCTCCTCGTCAGCACTTGTATCAGCTTCGCCATCCGTGATTGTGAGGTAATCCATGTCCCCGTATTTTTCTTCATATTCCTCCTTCACGCTTTCTTTCAGTTCGCCGCTTTCATCATAGTCATCATCATCTTCGATGATTTGGCGTGCTTCGTTAAGCGTCATTCTCACCAGGTAGTACTTGTCATCGGTTTCGAAAGGAAGTGCTGATACAAATTTGCCCTCTGCATTTTTGTATTGAATCAGGTGTTTTGCAAATCCATAGGGATACATGAGCTTGATCTGTTCCTGGATTTCCTCATCCAGCTTTTCATAATCCTTAACGATACGTGGTTTATTAGCCATGTTTTAATGGGTGTGTTATCAAAATTACTTCCGAAGGTTGATTCAAGCCTCGTTCTGGGGCGTAAGTTGTAAAATTATCCCTGACAAACAAAAGACTTTTATTTTAAATTCTTTTAAGAAATTTTTTTTTCGGTGAAAGCAGGTCGATGAAAATGGAGCCCAAAGATGTATAGTGAGAAGTTCATCAGCTGAATTAAAAAAAACCGGGCTGGTGTTCTCATCTCACCAGCCCGGCATTTTTAACCAAACCAACTAAATCCATTTCAACCACTCTATGCCAGGGCCGCTAAGTCCCTGATCAGAATACTGTTACGGGTAAAGTAAATTTTATTCGTTTTTCTTAAATCATTCAATACAGCAGTGACGGTCTGTCTGCTGGTGCCGGTGTAATTAGCTATATCCTGTTGTGTTAGTGAATGTTTCAACAAGGTTTCCAGTCCGACTGGTCTTCCGGACTTTTGGGCATTATCGAGGATGAAATCGATGATACGACTTCTCGCATCTTTAAAAATGAGGGATTCGAGCTGAGTTTCAGTTTGCATCAGCTTGTATCCGATCATCGATACGACACTCAGCGTCAACTGCGGATTTTGATCCATGAGCCTTCTGAAATGCTCCACACCTATTTTATAATAAGTAGTCAAAGATGAAAGTGAAGCTGCAAAGTTATGATGAGGAATTTGCTGCTGGATCAGGGCCATCTCACCGAAAACCATGCGAGGGTGCAGCACCTGCTTGATGACCTCACGCCCATCTTCGTGATGAGTCCCGATTTTTACGCTACCCTCACAGAGGATATAGAAAAAATCTGCCGCGTCACCTTCTGCAAAGATATTTGTGTATTTCTGGGCTGAGCAGTATTCCATGTGAGTGGCCAGCGTACTCAACTCTTCCTTTTCCAGGACATTAAAAAACGGAATACTCTCTAGAATATCGTATTTGTTGGGCATTACCTGAACTGTTAAGAAAAGAATAATAATGTGTCAGGTATAAGACACTATTTTCTTCTCCTACCCCTATTATTGTCAGAATAAAAATTGGAAAAAGCCTATTTAGGCAGGTCAGATGAGGTGGTACTTGTAGCAAAGCCTGAGAAATTGCCATAACCGCCCTTTATATTATTGTAGATCGTCACGGGTTCGGCGAAAGGATCCTGCCTGCCAATCAACTGCCTGGCTAGTGAAGTATGGTATTTGTAATATTCTTCTGTGACTGATCTCAGCTCCACATACACCCGGGTCAGATCATGTCCTTCTACCGTCCAGTCTACAAAATTGAAAGCAAGCAGTTGATCATCCCCGACATCTTTTCGTTCCATCAGCACGCCAAATTCATAGTGGTGTATGAAGGGCTGATTGTCTGAAAGCTCAGGATTCACAAATAACGGGCCAACCAATCCTTCATAATCGTTATAGAAAATAAGATGATAATACTGGTTGCCTGGTTTGTGATCGATCTTGAATTGAAGTGTGTACCTGATATTCTTTTTAAATTCATTCAATTCAGATGGTTCTATGCTGATCGTTTTAATACTTAATTCAGCAAGTGTGCTTGGGCTTGGAATGGTAGTAGTAGCCTGAACGTTTTCAAATCCCGGAGCTTGCGCAATAACCGTATATTGGAAACCCGCCTTAATAAATCCGTCAGGAATTTTGAAATATTTTTTCCCGGATTCTTCAGCCATCGCCAATGGAATAGTTATGCCTGTCCCCGACTCAGTAATAAGAACTTCAAGATCCTGAGGAGTATAAAACTGACTGGAGTCGGATGGTGACTGAGATGCAAAAACATACACCCGTTTATTTTTGGCCAATGCATTAGGAGTGACCTGTGATATGATGGTCAGCTTAGGGGATGGGTTAGTTTGAAGATCAAGGGAAGTCTCACACCCTGCTGATAATAGCAGAATGCCTATTGGAATAAACCATACTATTCTATGTAATCCTCGCATCACTTACTAAATATAATAAAATTTAACGACTTATGTTGCAATTCAGCCATCCTTTCTGTCTCATTTATTGGATGGAGAATCGATAGGTAAGCGAAGGAAAAAATCCAAAAAGCGAAAACTGCCTGAATTGAAATCTATGTGTTACTGGTTCCTGTACTAGTGTGATATAGAAGGGATTCACCCGATTGTATACATTGTAGAGATTCAGAGATAGGGAATGACTGAATTTCTCCTCTTTTGAAAACTCATAATTCAATGTGACATCCAGGCGATGATAGGGAGGCAATCTGTATCCATTACGAGCGCTGTAATTGACCCCAATTTCAGGAAAATAGGTTCCGGGATTATAAAATTTACTTTCAGCGAGTGTTATGGCTATCCCTGTTCCATAAAGAAAATTTACTCCGCAAGACCATTTTGCACCAAACCTATATTGCCCGCTGAACGTACTCGACCATCTCCGGTCATACCGGTCAGGAAAAGTGAGGCCACTATTGATATCCTCAAATCTTCTGAAAGATTTGGACCATGTTCCATTGAGATTGAATTGAAGATTTTTATGATCATAGATAAATTGAAGCTCGACGCCTGAAGCATGGCCGTCTCCAACTGTAATCTTTGTTTCCCAGTTACCTGCATCCACGATACTGGCCGGCAGGAATCCTTCTTTGATCTGAAAGCTTGCACCTTCCTGGTAGGAGATAAGGCTTCGCATATTTTTTACATACGCGGCAAGATCAACGGTAATATTTTTAGCAGGTTTCCACAAGGATGATATCGTATACTGATCTGACAGAGCAGGTGAAACTTTTCTGGTTGTTGGCACCCAAAGATCCGTAGGCAACCCAATACTGCTTGAAGTGATGTTATGAAGGTATTGCGCCATTCTGCTATATCCCAGGTTGAATGCCAATTTTGGATTGGGTTGGTAATCAAATGACATGCGTAATTGCGGATCAAGATAATACGTGCCCTGGACAAAAAATCCGGAGACGTGAAGTCCTGAAGTCAGTCGTATGCCCGGTTGTATCTCCCATTTATCTTCCAAATAAACACCTGATTCGAGCGCTTTTATCTTTAAACTTGAGAATATTTCATCTTTCACCAAGCCCTCTTTTAAGAAAAAACTCCCCAGCTTGCTCTCTTCATTTAAGGTGATGGATTTAGGAAGGAATGAATAATGGATGGCATAAATTCCCGCAGACATCTCATGATCCGTCGCAGGAATAATATCCAATTCCAATCTCGCAGTTATATCCTTTATGCTGGATTTAAATTCTTTTGTGTCGAAGCCTGAACTATCCCGAACACTGCTGTCAGGATATACAAGACTGAAATCACTTCGATCCACCGATTGAAGGATGAAAGAGCTGGTAGAAAGAATCAGGTTTGAGAAAACTTTTTCATTCAGTATATGATTCCATCTGAAGACACCGGTCTGATTGGTCCAGTTAAGGTTTTTGTTGCTGCCCTCTTTAGAAAGCACGCGGACACCACGTTCCGGACTGATTTCGTCGCGTCTTACCACAGTTGAATCTGAAAATTTGTCATTGCCCCTATAGGAACTGAGATATATCCGGTCACGGTCACTTATCCTCCAGTTGACTTTCCCGTTGTAATCATAATAATCAATGTCCGCAAAGCCATCACCGCCATTTCTTTGCTTGTATCTCCTCGTAAGGTTTTTCAAAAATAAACCGGGTAAAAAAAACCGACCGCTCAGCAGCAGACTTACCTTTTCTTTTACAATGGGACCCTCTGCCATCACGCCAACTTCCGATAATCCTATATTTCCTGAAAAACCCCATTTATTTATATTCCCTTCACGCGTACGTACATCCATGACAGAAGAAAGCCTTCCACTAAATCTACTCGGGAAATTGGCTTTATAAATGGTGGCCTGCTGTACTACCTGGTAATTAAAAACGGACACAATGCCGAGCAGGTGATTAGGATGAT
>JBDSPM010000044.1:0-5620 GCA_039930325.1 Saprospiraceae bacterium | reverse complement strand
GGCGCATAAATCTGTTGCAGCTTATGATATCAATTATATCTTCCCTTTATACATCTATAAGATTTATGAAATACCCTCCATGAACAAAGGTCTTCAAAGTCTGCTCTTTGAACCTACAGGAGAATATGGAAAAGGAGGTAAAAAACCAAATATAGCACCAAAAGTATTTGAACATCTTGAAACAGCGTACAAGAAAAAACCAACCCCCGAACAAATTCTCTACTACTGTTATGCCGTTTTATACAGCAATATCTATCGAGAGAAATATGCTGAATTCCTGAAAATAGATTTTCCCCGGATTCCTTTTACTTCAGATTACAAATTGTTTTTGGATATAGCCGCACTAGGTGAAGAACTTACTGGACTCCACTTGCTTAAAAGCAAATTATTAAACAGGCCTATTACCAAATACAATGGCTTTGGAGAAGATCTGATCGAGAAACCAATCTTCCATGAAGCAAGTAAACGGGTTTTTATAAATAAAATGAAATTCTTTGAAGGCATTACAAATGAGGTGTGGGAATACCACATAGGGGGGTACCAAGTGATGGAAAAATATCTCAAAGACCGGAAAGGACACCAGATGAGCGACCCTGCCACCTACTGTAAAATTGCCACATCAATAGCCGAAACCATAAAAATTCAAAAAAGGATTGACCTACTCTTTTTGAAAGCGGAGGATAATGTAATTGAATTTATATAAATCTGTGTTTCTCACTTCCTCCAAAGCAATTTTTTTATATTTGAATCACCTCATCCGGTACAGTTTGTGGTGTCAACAATAACCAGGTCAAAACCCAGTCTGATCAAGTCATTCATTTCATAAAACCTCCCACATATGAAACGTAAAGAATTTTTAAAAATAGGCGCAATTGCCGCTTCTCTCGGACCCTTAGATTCGATTTTCTCAACCAGCAAAAGCAGGCTCGGTCTTGTTGATTTCCTTGCCAATAACCAACAGGATATTGCTAACCTAAGTGCAACTCTGCAACAGGACTTAACTGCACTCATGCAATGGCTTGCCACCAATGGCTGGTCTGCATATCTCAAAAATGCCATAGGTCTCAACCTTTCACTCACCGGAGACGCCCTGAAAGCAGAATTGCTCAAGGACCTTGACAAGAATATGCTTAAGAAACTGACCGATGACCCGACGTCAGGCTTTGATGACTTTTCCGGTTTGAATGCGGTTAAACCCGGATTTCCTGCCTTCAGCTTATTGTATCATTCACTCGCAAGTCCAAGGGTGAGGCCTGCAGGTATCCTTGCTTATCCGGACCTTGCCCATCTTGATACACTTGAGAATTACATCTATGCCCTCGCCGGTTGGGATGATCTCAAAAGAATGTACGAAGTAAAATCAAACGATGATCTGGTGTTGGCAGTTTTCGCTTATGAATATCGACCGGCCTTTAAGACACCCCATCATGAACATGCAGACATGGTCTTTTCCAGAACTGGTGTGGGCCGGATCGGACAAAATGAAATGAGCTATGATAAGATCAACCGGTGCTTTACCAACAAACCAAAAGATGGAGAACCTGTAGAAAAGATTGCTGTAGTACCCGCGAGATATGGTCTTTTTATCGCCCGGAAGGTTAAATCAGGTGACATTGATTTAATGAAAACTGGATTCTATAAACCCGGTGACAAGTTTAATGATAAGGAAGATGCGCAGCGTACTTTTTTACAACCCATACGCAAAGTTTTTCATCATGATATCCTGTTTAATGAAGCTCGGCTGACCTTCCAGGAAACACACAAGAGCGAGAAGCTGGCAAAACTGGTTGAGAATACCGATCTGACTTTTTACAAAAACATTAAGCCGACGTTGCGTGATTCTTCACAACTGATCATACAGGATTCTGCGATGACAAATGTTAATTCATCATTTTTGGTAATCTCTCAACCTTCACCACTGGTCAGGTTAGCTAAAGAGGGAAATAAACCTATGTATTTTCTTGTTCCCCCAAGTGTGAAATCACCAGATGGGGGTGACTATTACGTAAATCGGTATTTCACAAGCTTCAACACCCAGGATGTGGAGGACGTGGAGCTGCTTGAAAGAGCATTGGCCGGCGGATACCAGAAAATTCCTAACAAGTACAATGAACCTAGAACTCAGCCTTTATTCCTGAACATCACACATCAGATCGATTCCACCAATACCATTGGTTATCGCCAGGTGCAGAAAGATGATGCTTTCGAAAAGCGTGTTTACGATGGATTATTTATGGCGCCCTTATTTGAGGACAGCATTTGTGAAGGAAAGGTTATTGCACATATTGCAGGGGATATGGCAGATGGATTTAAAGGCATTAGCCGTGATGTGTTGCCGGCCTATTCGATTGTGACTGCACCTGATTTTTTCCCGCAGGTTGATAATTTTGACTTGTTATCTTTTGATGTTGCTCCTGGCAGTCTTGAGAATGATGCTAATTTTTATGAAGGAGGAGTCGCCAGCCTGGCTACTTGCCGGATCATTCCAAACCCGAATTTTATTAAAGCAAATGGATTATCCGACAATCAAACCTATACTGCTGTGCTTAGCTATAAGCCAAAGCGGCGGATGAATCCTCCGCTAAAATTCACTGATCCGAAATTTCCCAAAGGTTATTTTGTTTCCAGTTTCTTGCCGGATGTTGCTTCATCTGTTTTTGCACCGGGTTGGGATATCACGTATTCAGCAGATAAGCCGGGAAGCCTTGACGTGTACTTAAGTACGGAAGGATTAGGTTCACCGTTTGTTGAGGATATGAAGTTGTGCTCTGCTTCGAATGGAATGTGGCCCGCTTCTTCACCTGATTCGGCACGGACCTACCAGGGTGCATTGGACCCGGATTACAGAAATCCGACTGCCATACCCTTATTGGATGATGAACTTGGCTTTCACAAAAATTCTCCTGCAGGGCTGTCGATGAGAAAGGAATCTTTTGGATGGGATGGTGTGCAGGGACCTTTTCTTGAAAATTTAAACAGAAAGTGGAAAATCAATTTTGCTGATATAGGCAGAGCTGATGTCGTACAAAATGCGCTGGATGGCAATATGGATATGTCCAAATTGAGGGAAATCACAAGCGGAGAATTGATATCAAGAATGACATGCCTGAAAAAATGTATTGCGCATTTACCTAAATTAAATTTTAAAACTAAAGAAAACGATCCGCATATAGTTGCTTATACCAGGTGGTGGCTGATCAGTGCAGAAGCTGTACATTTTGGAAAGGAAAATGCTCAGGGTTGGGGCATTCCCAAAAATCTTGTGGGTACAAATGCTTCCTGGGCCACTGATAAATCAAATTCGAAAGTATCCGGGAAAGGCTACCTGTATGTCATCGTCGATGTCAAAGGTAAAAAGGCCACATGGGACGGATTTGGCAGAAGGCGCGTACCCTGTACAAAAATATACGTATGCCAGGTTGCTGATAATCCGTCGGGTTCACCTCATCTTGCGATTGCCACTGTCAAATCAGGTAAAGCCAACTGGGAGATCATTTCTTAATGACTCCATATGATGTGATTGTTATCGGGTCCGGGCCTGCAGGTTGTTCGGCTGCAGTTACTTGTGTGAAAAATGGGCTTGACGTACTCATGGTTACTGATGCAACAGACCGGCAGCATGATGCTCCCGACTCAATGGCTGATGCACTTGAAAGTATTCATCCGGGGGTTTCTTCTCTTCTTAAAAAAATAGGCATTGCGGGTGCAGAAGTGCCTGCCATTCGTGCATCCTATTCAGGTATTTATGCAGGTGACAATTATACACCTCTTGGAGAGGATGAAGAGGGCGTTTGGCAAGGAATGCATATAGATCGATCTGTATTTGATCATCAATTGTTGCACCAGGCCGGCGATGCAGGTGTAAAAATGATCGTAAATGAAAAAGTGGAGAATTTTATTGCGGAAAATAATAAAGTCACCGGAATCAGTACTTCCACACGTGATTTGTTTGGCGGATATATCATTGATGCCACAGGCAAAAAAGGTTTGGCAGGAAGGAAATTAAATTTTAAAAGAAAATATTACTCTCCTCCTTTGCTTTGCTCGACCGGGATGTCAGGATGTTCCGAAACTTTTCCACTTGACAGGCATGCCGCACACTTCATTGCTGCTGGCAAGGGCTGGACATGGTTAGCGCCACACCCGCCGGAGTATTGTGCGTGGACCAGGCTGTCTATGTCTGGTGATAAATCAACAGCGCCGCCTAATGAGCTGCATGCATATCCTGTCTTCGGAAAGATTAAATTCGCCAACATGCGATGGCGTTTGTTTCGTCCTTTATGCACAGAAGGATTGCTGCTTTGCGGTGATGCCGCAGGGATACTCGATCCCGCTGCAGGGCAGGGTATTTTTAATGCTCTCCTTTCCGGAAAGATAGCTGCAGAGGCAATCGTGACCTGTCTTCAGGAACCTGCTTATGCTAGTTTTCACCTGGCCCGATACGACCATTGGTTTGTTGATCAATTTGAATTGAAGGTCCAGCAACTTAGGCAATACTACCAGGATCATGGTATCCACATTTTTCATTAACTCAAATCACTGCGTCTTGAAACTTACTTCATCAGGCACCAATTGGGGAGACAAATTGGGCCCTTTCGTGGAGAAGGCCCGAAGGAAAACCGAGTGATTTTGTTGGTAAACATGTTTCGATTATTGTTGTTCCAATGATGAGTTTTAGTCCTTTATGGTGGGGTATTTTTAAGATTTTAGGCAATATTGATGGTAATTCACCGCGTAGAACATGCTTTTGGACGCTATGCAGAAACCTTTCAGACCCTGTAGATTACATTGACTTATCTTGTGGGCATAGGGTATTTGGTAGTTCAACGAAGAGGTTTAATTTTGTTCTTTCAAAACAACACATTGGCCGAATGTAACCGGAATAAGGTGGTCACAGGATGTCAGCTTAATTTATTTATCACCTAAAAAATAATCAACATGAATCGTAACCTATTAAAATTTATTCCCGTAATGGCTTTGATCGTTCTGGCCTCATGCGTGAGTAAGAAAAAATTCGTGGCTATCCAGGACCAATTGGCTGTATGTAATGAACAGTTAGGTAAAAGCGGGATGACTATCAATGAGTATATGAGCAAGCTTCAGACCTGCGTCACGGACAAGCAAGTCCTTGAAAAAGACATGAAGAATGCTTCGCAACGACTTGAGGATGCCCGTGAGCAACTGGAAGATTGCAAAAAACAACGCGACAACCAGATGAACCAGGTCGGTGATATGACTGTATTGACCAAGGGTGCAAATGACAACATGAAAGAAACTCTCGAGCAATTGCGCAAGAAAGACCAGTACATTCACCTGCTCCAAGCTGCCAAAACTAAAGCTGATTCTCTTAACCTTGCTTTAGCAGTGAACCTGAAAGGAAAACTAGCCGCGGGCCTTGATGATCAGGATGTGACCATTAGTGTCGATAAGACTGTAGTCATGATCAACCTATCTGATAAGATGCTTTATCAAAGCGGCAGTGCAAACCTGACATCTCGTGCTACAGAAGTACTTGGTAAAATCGCAACCATTATCAATTCTAGGCCTGAACTGGAAGTTATGGTGGAAGGCTATACGGACAATGTGAGCATCAAAAATGATTGTATAAAAGACAATTGGG
>JBDSPM010000043.1:0-4503 GCA_039930325.1 Saprospiraceae bacterium | reverse complement strand
TACAGCCGGCAAGCATCCTTATGGATATATTGGAATGAACCAAATCCGAAAAGCCACTGAAGAGGAAGAACAAATTGTTATAAAATTCGCCAACGAATTTGGAAGAGCTTATACCCGCTTTCTCGATTTGCAAAAAGCAGAAGCACAGGCAAAAGAAGCACAGATAGAATTGGGATTGGAAAGAGTGAGAGCAAGGGCAATGGCAATGCAAAAATCAGAAGAATTAGCTGCATTGGTGGATACTGTTTTTAAAGAATTGACCAAACTTGATTTTGCATTAAACTGGTGCATCATTAATATCATAGATGAAAGTTCAATGACTAATACTGTTTGGGCCGCCAATCCTGATATAGATAAGGCTCCTGAATCCTATTACATGAAGTTTGAAGATTATCCATATCATCATGCGATGATAAAAGACTGGAGAGAAAGGAAAACTAAATCTGTGTATACACTTGAAGGACAGGAAAAACAAATTTATGATGATTATTTATTTAGTGAAACAGAATTTAAGAGGACTCCCGAAATAGCACAGGAAGCATCAAGAGCTATGTCAAAATACGTTTGCTCTTTTTCATTCAGCAATTTTGGAGGTTTGCAAACTGTGGGCGAAGAAACTTTATCAGAAGAGAACCTCGATATTCTCGGACGCTTTGGAAAAGTATTTGATCTTACTTATACCCGTTTTAATGATTTGCAAAAAGCAGAAGCGCAGGCAAGTGAAGCCAGGGTTGAAGCCGCTATGGAAAGGGTGCGGGCAAAGGCAATGGCGATGCACCATTCCGAAGATTTGAATTCTGCGATCAGTGCATTCTATCATGAATTAGGACTTATCAGTATAACCCCGAGGAGATGTGGGGCGGCGTTGATCGATAAAGAAACCCGTATTGCCGAAATCACGACAATGAACACCACGTCGCAAGGACAAAGTATTGAAATCATTGGTAAACTGAAAATGGCAGGACACCCGATATTGGAAACTGTCTTTGACCATTGGCTAAGACAGCAGGAGTATCATACAATACTTCGCGGGAATGAAATAAAAGAATATTATCAGTTCGTGCGATCCCAAGTTGAATTTCCTGATTATCCAGACGATGCTGTTCAATTCGGCTATTACTTTATGTTTAAAGAAGGAGATGTTTACGCATGGACCGATCAGGAACTGACGGAAGATGAATTGAAATTGTACCGCCGGTTTACATCTGTACTTAGCCTTGCTTATAAACGCTACAAAGATTTACAAAATGCTGAAGCGCAAACCAGAGAAGCAAAAATCGAAGCAGCCCTTGAACGAGTAAGAAGCAGGACACTTGCCATGCATAAAAGTGATGAATTAGGCGATACAGCAGCCATTGTATTCAAACAACTAATTGATTTGGGCATTGCGCCTTCACGCTTATACATTGGGATTATAAATGGTGACACAGGTGAAATTGAAGTATGGGCAACAGATGAAGATGGAAGCAACGTCAATACGCAGTTTACCGGAAATATTCGAAGATCATTGACTATGCAAACCATGTACAATGGATGGGCCGAACAAATAAAATCATTGACCATCGATATGGTGGGCGATGAGTTGGCGGATTACTTCCATTACCTCAATGAAGAACTCAAAGTCCCATTTCGAATGGGCCTTGAACAAAAGCGTCGTGTACAAAACCTTGCGTATTTCTCAAAAGGATTTATTGGGATAGCATCCGCTGAGCCTCAGCCTGCTGAAACTGTGATGTTGTTGGAAAGATTTGCAAGTGTCTTCAATCTTACATACACACGTTACCTTGATCTGCAAAATGCGGAAACACAAACCCATAAAGCAAATATTGAGGTTGCACTCGAAAGAGTGAGGGCTCGTGCGTTAGCTATGCAACAACCTGAGGAATTGGTAGAGGTTGCAGAAGTGTTGCGGCATGAGATGGGATTATTGGGTGTGGAGGAATTAGAAACATGTTCAATTTATATTCATGATCCCGTGTCGAATAAAACAGAATGCTGGTATGCCATACGGGATGATAATCAGTCCGGAAAAAAATTAGTTTCTGATCATATGATCATGGATCTTTCCCTCATTTGGGTGGGAACAGAAATGCTAAAATTTTATAGCTCTTCTGATCGATCGGTTTCAATTCCTATGCGAGGGGAGCATCGGAGAGAATGGTTGAAATATTGTTATAGCCTTTCTAAGCCACTCGATAATTTCTATGGAGAAGATTTTCCGGATCGAATTTATCACCTATATAAATTTTCCAACGGAGCTATTGGAGCCGCTGCACCCGGTAATATATCAGATGAAAGCTGGGAACTTCTGAACAGGGCCGCTTCCGTTTTTTCACTTGCGTATTCGCGCTTCAAGGATCTGACGCAATCGCGCATCGATCTCCAAAATCTCAAGGAAGAAAAACAACGGGCGGAAGGTGCCCTGAGCGTACTAAAGTCCACACAAGCTCAACTCATCCAGTCAGAAAAAATGGCCTCCCTTGGCGAACTCACTGCAGGCATCGCCCATGAAATTCAGAACCCATTAAATTTTGTCAATAATTTTTCTGAGGTAAATGCGGAGTTGATTGATGAATTAAACAATGAATTGGCCATTGGCAATATGCAATCGGTAAAAGAAATTGCAGGTAATATCAAAGACAATGAGGAAAAAATAATATTTCATGGAAAACGTGCGGATGCCATTGTCAAAGGCATGCTTCAGCACAGCCGAACGAGTAGTGGGGTTAAGGAACCAACTGATATCAATGCCCTGGTTGACGAATATTTGAGATTGGCTTACCATGGTCTTAGAGCGAAAGACAAATCTTTCAATGCCACGATGAAAACAGATTATGATGAAAGTATTGGTCTCATCAATATTGTTCCGCAGGATATAGGCAGGGTCATTCTCAATTTGATAACGAATGCATTTTATGCAGTTTGCCCCCCACCCCCTAAAGGGGGCTCTAAATTTGACCAGCCAGGGTATGAACCAACTGTCACGATTTCAACAAAGTTAATTAAGTCCCCTTCAGGGGATTTAGTGGCAGAAGTGCGTGTTAAAGACAACGGTCCCGGCATCCCTGCAAATGTAATAGACAAGATCTTTCAACCCTTCTTTACCACCAAACCTACCGGGCAGGGGACAGGTTTGGGCTTATCATTGAGCTATGATATTATCAAAGCACATGGTGGAGAATTAAAAGTGAAAACTAAGGAAAGAGAAAGTTCGGAATTTATTATCTGCTTACCAATAAAAAAAGAGAATATTTAATTTACAGTGATGAAAAATTTAGCCATCATTTTCGTAATTATTTTATCAATAACTGTTGCTAAAGCACAGCAATCAACTATAGATAGCTTAAAACATGAATTGACTATTGCAAAAGAGGATACCAATAAAGTAGAGCTGTTTATCTCGTTGAGTTATTTGTATATCAACTCTCATGCTGATACAGCGGTAGTCTATGCACAACAAGCTTTAGACCTGTCAAAAATATTAAATTTTGAAGAGGGAATCCTTTATGCAGAAGGGAATTTAGGTCTCTCTTTACAGATTGCTGGAAATTACCCGCTGGCATTAGATCACAGTTTTAAAGCACTTTCTCTTGCCAAAAAAATCAATCCCTCCCTGGTACCCTGGACAAATAGCCTCGTTGCTTACTGTTACTATTACCTGGGCGAATACAATACCTTCCTAAAATATACCCGTGAAGTTTTACCACTAGCTCAGGCATGGGAACTGCCTTATGGATGGAGGGACCTGGCCCTCGTGTATCACAGTTTGAATCAGCCAGATTCTGCTATGCTGTATGCAAAAAAAGCTTACGAAAAACTGAAGGGCACAGATACGGAAGGAAACGTATCTAATGTTTTAGGAGATGCTTATACCGGTAAGTCCAATTATGATTCAGCGCTGTTGCTTTACCGGAATGGCATATCAGCTTCACTAAACTATCAAACAGGAATAGACCTTGTTGATAGTTATAACGGCATTGCCGGTGTGTATAAAGCAACAAATAGTTTCGACTCTGCTGCCTGGTATTCAAAAAAAGTATTGACAGAAAAAATAGAAAAACGTTATCCTCTTGGCTTGCTGAAAGCAGCAAATATGCTTGCAGATATTTATCAATTACAAAACAAATCTGACAGCTCATTAAAATATTTAAGGTTAGCGCTTACTATAAAGGATAGCTTATTCAGCCGGGAAAAAACCAATGCCATTCAAAACATTATTTATAAGGAACAGGAGAAGCAGAAGGAAATTGAAGCATCGCAATTAAAATATCAAAATCGCATAAGAATGTATTCCCTGCTGGGTGGCCTTATTGCCTTGCTGGTAATAGCAGGAATATTATTGAGAAATAACAGGAATAAACAAAAAGCCTACATATTACTTCAAAATCAAAAACAGGAGACGGATACACAAAAAGCAAAAGCAGAACAGGCTTTAACAGAATTAAAGTCAACTCAATCGCAGCTCATTCAGTCGGAAAAAATGGCCTCCCTTGGAGAGCTCAC
>JBDSPM010000042.1:0-4402 GCA_039930325.1 Saprospiraceae bacterium | reverse complement strand
AAAGAAATGGAGGAGAATGGCATTCTGGTCGGTGACATGCAAAAGCGAATGATGGAAAAAATCGAGGAACTTACTTTATATGTCCTTGACCTGCATGACATCAATATACATCTACAAGCAGAAATCGGATTACTGAAATCGGATATAGACAAGCTGAATCATAAATAAACCGCACAGGAGCGGACTAATCGGTCTGATTTTTATTCCTCGATATTCTAATTCTATACCATCATGAATTCTAATTTACACTATAAACTATTTTCCTTCTGGGTTGCATGCCTTTTTCTGAATGGGTTTGTTCGCGCCCAGCCAGTGACGGGATTGAACCTGACGGATGGGTCTGATTTTAATAGTATCCAACGGGACGTTAATGATTTCTTTAGGGAACATCCAACGATAAGAGGCTACAAGCAATGGAAAAGAAAAGAGTGGTTCCTCGAACCTCGATTGTATCCTTCCGGTAAAATGGAAAACCTCACCATGAAAGAGCTGGAAGAATATCAACGGTATGTAAAAACAATACCTGACACCAGATCGACTCACGGCAGTTGGTACTTCCTTGGACCTGCTTCAAATCCCACCGGGCAAGGCCGTCTGAACGCGATTGCTTTTCATCCTACGGATGCAAATATCATGTACGTTGGAAGTTCCAATGGTGGTGTGTGGAAAACTGCAAACGGTGGAACAAGCTGGTCCAATATTACACCCCATATTCCCTTGCTTGCCATTGCCGATATAAAAATTAGTCCCACCGATCCAAATGTCATTTTTATCCTGACCGGAGATGGTGATCCGGCACCTTCTGAATCAGTTGACCATGGACAAGCGGAGGTGACCAGTATTGGAATTCTTCGCTCTCCCGATGCGGGTGTATCATGGTATCCAACGGGTTTTAGCTTTAATCATCCAAGCACGATTGTACCCATTAAGCTATTGATCCATCCAACAAATGACGATATTCAGTTTGTTGTATGCCAGCAGGGTATTTATCATACGACAAATGAATGGCAAAACTATACGCTTGAATATTCAGGGGTGATGTATGATATAGAATTCAAACCGGGAAACCCCGATATCATCTATGCCAGTGGACAAAAAATAATCCTGAAATCTACGGATGGTGGAGATACCTGGCCGCAGGTCTTAGATACTGATTTTAATTTTAATACTGCGACCAGGATTGAGTTGGCAATAGCTCCTAACAACGCAAATGTTGTCTATGCTTTAGTGGGAAATTGGGCTGTAGGATTTATTCAATTACTGCAATCTACATCTTCGGGGTCCTCGAATACATGGAGCGTTCAGAATAACACTGCCACCACATTGGGAACTTTTGCAGATTATTGTATAGGACTCGTGGTAGATCCATTGGACTGGACTGATGTATTCGGGGGTCTGCAATGGATCAATAGATCTTTGGATCAGGGAGTCAGTTGGGCATCAGTCCAGGGAATAGTACACGCTGATATTCATGATGTAGCCTATACCAATGGAGCATTGTGGGTTTGTTGCGATGGCGGACTTTTTAAATCTATCGATGAAGGGAATTCATGGGTGAATCTGACCAACGGCATGGCGATCACCGAGATCTATCGAATTACAGGAACACCGCAGAACAGTAATCTTTATTTTTTAGGATGTCAGGATAACGGAACGATGCGTCGAAATGGATCAACATCCACTTTCGATGCTGCCTATGGAGGCGATGGCACCACCCCTCTTATTGATTACGAAAATTCCAACGTGGTGTATGCGGGACAGCAAAATGGAAGTTTTGGAAAAAGTATTACGGGAGGCGGCCCCGGCTCATTTACGGCTCTCAGTGTCCCGGGTGGCGCAGGGAATTGGATAACGCCTATTGTGATGGATCCTGCAAATCCTGACACACTATTTATAGGTAAAAGAAATATCATGCGCACAAAGAATGCAGGCACAACCTGGGATAGTATTGGAATTCCTACAGGTGTAAATCTAAATTGTCTTGCTCAGGGCACCAATAACAGGAATTATTTATATGCATCAAGTGGTCCATCGATATTTCGAACATCAAATGCCTTACTTGCTTCCGGGTATGCTACCTGGGTAAGTGTAGGTGCACAAGTTCCGAATCTTTTTATTACTGGCATCGCTGTCAATCCTGCAAATGCACTCAATGTGTACGTAACGCTATCAGGTTTTACAGATGGATTGAAAGTGTACAGAACTATTGACGGGGGAACAATCTGGGATAACATCTCGGGCAGTCTTCCCAACATTCCCATGAATTGCATTGTCTACGATGAAATTGGTTCGGGGGGTGATGCGTTGTACATCGGCTCGGATATCGGTGTTTTCTACAGGGATAATACAATAGGGGATTGGATTTATTTCAGCACCCCTTTACAAGCTGTCAATATCAATGATTTGTATATCAATGACAGCGACAATACAATAGTGGCCGGCACCTATGGCAGAGGTTTGTGGCGCAGCGACAAGTATACAGGATGTGTGAGCAGCATTACACTTTTGAATATTCCGGGTGCCCCTGCAGGAGGAGTGAAATACTTTTCCTCATCCGGTACGATCACGAGCAATGTACAATACAAAACAGAATTAGGAACAGAGATCCATTATAAAGCCTCCAATTATATGCAACTGCAGAATGGCTTTTTAGCAGGAAGCCTTGCTTTTTTCGAAGCTAAAACAGGAAATTGCCCGGACATAGTAAATTATCCATTGGTCTCACCATTTATATCCGTAAGCAAATTTGTCATGAGTGAACCGAAAAAGGCGGTTTGGGATGAGGTGAAATAAACCCATGAGGTATTAGCTAAATCTTCATGTTATTAGTGGCGCATCAGGAAACAGTTCTCCATATTCTCCGCTTGGCATTTTGTGATTAATGGAACAAACGGATTCATTCATTCGATCAATCATTTAAACTATTAGCTATGAAAAAAACATATACCATATTGATTTTTATCTCTGTGATCCTGATGTCCTTTGTAAATAATGTGAGGGGTCAAAATAATGTAGGGATTGGAACCCCGACTCCTGATTATCGGCTGCACGTGGTCAATACCAATCCTTCATTGCTAAAACTGGAGAATTCAACAATCCTGGGAACGGATATTAAAGATGAGCTTTATTTTAAAACCGGCGGATATTATACCGGTTCAATCAAAACGATTGGAACAGGTACAGTTTACGCCAGAATGGGGTTATTTACATATGCCTCTGGAGCTGCATCCGGATTACTGGAAAGAGTAAGTATTCTCGACAATGGTTTTGTGGGAATTGGCACCCCCTCACCTTCTTTTATACTTGATGTAAATGGGCAGATGCGACTTAAATATAATGGAACACCAGCAGGCTTATGGTTCTCAAATTCAACGAATAACAATGAGCCAGCTTGTGTAGGAATGTACAATGATACCCATGTAGGATTCTATGGTGACAATGGCGCAGGATGGAAATTTGTAATGAACACCACCAGCGGAAACGTTGGAATAGGGACGACAACGCCTGCTTTTTTGCTCGATGTAAATGGCCGAATGCGACTTAAAACAAATGGCGGTACTGCAGGGTTATGGTTGGCAAATGCAACAAATACCGATGACGTTGCTTTACTGGGCATGTATAACGACAATTACGTGGGTTTGTATGGTGACCTTGGTGCCGGCTGGAATTTGGTGATGAATACGATAAATGGAAGAGTGGGCATCGGCACTGTAAATCCAACTGATCCGCTGCATGTTGTTGGCAGCTTTACCGGGGTTGCGGGAAGATTTGAGAATAATTATGTAAATCCGAGTGCAATAGGTGTTTATGGCACTGCCACAGTGTCAACATCCGGTATAGGCGTGTCTGGCGTTGGTCATTCGAAAGGAGTCCAGGGATATGCTGATGCATCGGGCAGCGGCTACAGGTATGGCTTGTATAGTTGGGGGCAAAGCAATGTTTCAGAGAGTTATGGCGCACATTGTGAAGGTAGTGGAGGCACATCAGCTTTCGGAATTTATGCAATTGCTTCTGGTGCTACTGTCAATTATGCCGGATATTTTGTCGGAGATGTTTATACCACCGGAGCCTATTTACCTTCCGACCGTAAACTGAAAAACAACATCCATCCAATAGACAATGCGCTTGAAATAGTAGGCCATCTCAATCCTTCCAGCTACACATATAAGAAGGATGAATATTCTCAAATGCACTTGCCCGAAGGCATTCAATATGGGCTGATTGCAGATGAGGTTTCAGCGGTAGTTCCCGGACTAGTGAAAAATTCCGTGCACCCTGCCGAATACGAAAATCATGATGATATGAATGGCCGGAAGCTAAGCGATGAAGTTGATTTCAATGCTGTCAACTACACCGCCCTGGTGCCTTTCCTCATCAAAGGGATGCAGGAACAACAGGTCAT
>JBDSPM010000041.1:0-7329 GCA_039930325.1 Saprospiraceae bacterium | reverse complement strand
GTGCGCTCGACGGGCAACTCGATCCAATCATCGGAAGGGACGATGAGATCAGGCGTATCCTGCACATCCTTTCAAGACGCAAAAAAAATAATCCCATTCTTATCGGCGAAGCGGGTGTTGGGAAAACAGCTATCGTCGAAGGAATTGCCTGGCGCATAGTCAAGAAAGATGTTCCGGAGAATCTTCTTTCAAAAAAAATATATGTTCTTGATATTGCATCGCTGATCGCAGGTGCCAAATTCAAAGGCGAGTTTGAGGAACGTATCAAAGCCGTCATCGAAGAAGTGAAATCCTCTAATGGGGAGGTGATCCTGTTCATTGATGAGATCCACACCCTGATAGGTGCTGGGGGAGGAAGCGGCGCGATGGATGCTGCCAATATCCTCAAACCTGCTTTGGCACGTGGTGAGCTCAGGACCATTGGTGCAACTACTGCCGACGAATACCAAAAATATTTTGAAGAAGATAAGGCGCTCGTTAGACGTTTTCAGACAGTTTATATTAACGAACCTTCTGTTGAAGATACGATTTCGATCCTTCGGGGCATTCAGGACAAATACGAATCGTACCATAAAATTGAAATCCTGGATGAAGCGCTGGTGGCTGCTGCTGAATTATCACATCGCTACATAGCGGATCGTCAACTTCCCGACAAGGCCATTGACCTGATCGATGAAGCGGCAGCAAAATTGCGTCTCGAGCTGGACAGCATGCCGGAAGAAATAGATGAAGCTGATCGAAAGCTTCGCCAGTTTGAAATCGAACGCGAAGCCATCAAGCGCGAAAATGATCCTAAAAAATTGAAAAACATTACTGAGCTGATCGCCAATTTGAAAGAGAGATCTGACAATCTCAGAGCAGCCTGGAAAAACGAAAAAGAAATTGTGGATTCCATTCAAAACATCAAAAAGCATATTGATGAACTTGAACATGAAGCTACAGTAGCAGAGCGGGAATCGAATTATGAAAAAGTTGCAAAAATCAGATATGGGGAACTTGTCACTGAAAGCGCAAAACTAGCCGAAGCGGAAAATAAGTTAAAGGCTTTGCCGAAGGAGAGCCGCTTCACCAATGAAGAAGTTACCGCGGATGATATTGCAGAAGTAGTGTCGAAATGGACAGGTATTCCTCTGCAAAAAATGCTTCAAAGCGAGAAAGATAAAATGCTTACGCTCGAGGATGAGATAGGAAAACGCCTCATAGGGCAGGCTGAGGCAGTGAAGGCGGTATCGAATGCTGTGCGAAGAAGTCGTGCAGGATTGCAGGACCCGAATAAACCCATTGGTTCATTTATTTTCCTTGGCCCAACCGGTGTTGGAAAGACTGAATTGGCAAAAGCGCTCGCGGTGGTTCTTTTCGATGATGAAAACGCGATCACCCGGATCGACATGAGTGAGTACCAGGAGAAGTTCAGTGTTTCAAGATTGATCGGTGCACCTCCGGGCTATGTGGGATATGATGAAGGTGGTCAGTTGACAGAAGCTGTGCGGCGCAGACCGTATTCAATTGTATTGTTGGACGAAATTGAAAAAGCACATCCAGATACATTCAATGTATTGTTGCAGGTTTTAGATGATGGTCGGTTGACAGATAATAAAGGCCGCATTGCGAATTTTAAAAATACGATTATCATCATGACTTCCAATATGGGATCAACTATCATATTGGAAAATTTTGAAGACCTGGAAGCGGTCGGCGAGAGTAAACGTCAGGATATCCTGGCTACTACGAAAGAAGAAGTCTTCAATTTGCTAAAGGAAACCCTCAAGCCTGAGTTTCTCAACAGGATCGATGATAAGATCATGTTCCTTCCGTTGACAAAAGCCGAAATCAGGAAAATAGCTGAGCTGCAGCTTGGAAAAATAAAGAAGAATCTTGCAAATCGTGATCTCACTCTTCAATTGAGTGACAAAGCGATGAATCTTCTTACAGACCTTGGATATGAGCCACAGTATGGTGCGCGTCCACTCAAGAGGGTCATCGAAACGGAAATAGTCAATGAACTTGCAATAGAAGTTTTAGGTGGCAAATTTGTAGCCGGCGATACGATCTATGTTGATGCAGATAATAAAGGCTTTGTTTTCAGCGAAGAGGGCTTCAAGGGAAACGGGACCATGCCAATATCCAAAAATGGAAAAGACGGCCAGGGTAAAGTCCAGGCCAGAGTCAACCAGGTTGACAAATTAAATAAAGCTTCGAAAGATGTCAACGATCTCGTGAAAGATATTAAAGCAGAGGATGGCGATGACGATGATGAGGAACAACCACAGACTGAGACGGGAAAGAAATAAAAAGCATGGGGCATGGGGCAGGGAGCATGGAGATATCTTACTCTGATTTAAGCGTTGCAAACGCACCTGGGTACAATATTAGGCGCCTACAAATTCGTAATTTGCACCCTATGAGTTCAACCCGGATTCTTGGAATTGATCCCGGAACAAATATCTTAGGATTTGCAGTCATCGAAATAAACCATGACCAGGTGACTGTGCTTGAGATAGGCGTGTTACATCTGAAGGATAGAAAAGAACATCAGGAAAAACTGCGTGAGATCTTCCTGGAAATCCAGGAAATCATCGAACGATATCTGCCACAGGACCTTGCGATAGAAGCTCCCTTTTTTGGTAAGAATGTACAATCCATGTTGAAGCTGGGGCGTGCACAGGGTGTTGCCATGGCAGCTGGAATGACCATGGGCCTCACCATCACCGAGTATTCACCTAAAAAAATAAAACAATCTGTTACGGGCAATGGGAACGCCGCAAAAGAGCAGGTTGCCGATATGCTTTGCAGGATGCTTAATCTAAAACCTGAGAAATTGCAGCTTGATGCAACGGATGCCTTGTCGGTAGCCATGTGTCATCATTATCAATCCGGAAGAATAGTCTCTTCAAAAAAGACCGGATGGAAAGCCTTTGTTAAAGACAACCCGGAAAGGGTGAAATGAGGAATTGTGAGTGGTGAGTTGTGAGTTTCAATTTTTGAAAATTACCAAAAATTTGGCGTATCAAAAACAGGGAGCAATATATATGCGTAGGGGCAAACCTTTGTGTTTGCCCGATGAATGATATTTATTAAACAATAATAATAAATAATTAATGGAAATTTAATTTGCATTAATCTATGTTATTTTGGGACAAAAATATCAAGGCCCCCTTGGTTGGTGAGCTGTAGCAATAGGTGGTGTAAAGCAAGTCGAACCATCAGGGGGCAGGGGGCAAATGAAAATCATCTCTACTCCAGAATTATTAAAATCTCAAAAAGAGTCCGTTATCTGGTTATGGAACCGGGAATATCCGGTGCAACTCAATGTATCAGCTGAAACTTTTGAAGAATACTTAAGCGCCTCGGGTAACCATCTTCATCTTCTGATGCTCGATGATGCAGCTGAGATCATTGGATGGGCTTGTGTCTTTGATCGGGAAGGCAACCGTTGGTTTTCGATCATCATCAATAGCTTGTATCATGGGTTAGGACTGGGTACGATGTTGCTGAATCAGTTGAAAAAAAGTGAAGTATCTCTAAATGGCTGGGTGATTGATCATGACCATTACACCAAAAAAAACGGAGAATTTTATAATTCTCCGTTATCCTTCTATTTGAAAAAGGGATTTACGATATGTCCGGAAATTCGTTTTGAAAACGAAAAAATGTCGGCTTTGAAAATTTGTTGGGAGAAGTAACCATCTTCTAGAACCACTACGCCCCTGACTTATTTCTGCATTGCAGCATTGATAGGCGCCCTGTCAAGGTATTGAATGGTTCGATCGATTTTATTATTCGCATCAAAATGGGTATCAACATGCATCCACTGGGTCATTGATTTTCCTGTTGGTTTGTATTTGGCTGTTACCTGATACCAGGAAAGTACCCAAATACCCGGAGCCTCAACGCTTTACCCTGAGCTATTCTCCTTTTTTCCTCATGACCAATACCTTATCAATCTTAGGGCCATCCATATCTAAAATTTCAAATTCAAAATGTTCCCAACGTGCCTTTTCGGTTTCTTTTGGAATCCGGCCCAGCACCTGGATGATCAAACCGCCAACGGTGTTCACTTCAAAATCTTTAATGAACTCTTCCATTCCAAATTCGATTAGAAAATCAGGCAGTGGATAGTGCCCGTCAATCAGCCAGGAGTTGTCATCTCGTTTTTCAAATTTATATTCATGCCCATAAAATTCAGATACCTCACCGACCAGGGCTTCAAGGATATCGCTCATCGTCAGTATGCCCTGCGTAGATCCATATTCATCTATCACCAGTGCATAATGAATATTCGTTTGTTTGAATTGCTCAAGGGCCTTATAGGCAGATGCGCCCTCTGTGATATACGATGGTTCGGACAGGATGCTCTGCAGGTTAAAAACTTCTTTGTCTATTTCGGCGAATAATTTTTTCAGGCTGACAATGCCGACTATATCCTGCTGATCACTATCGTAGACCGGATAGAAATTATGCATGTCATGCGATACGAGCTTTTTTACTTCTTCTTTTGAATCCGTAAGATCCAGGGTAGTCATTTTTTTTCTCGAGGTCATCAGCGAGCTTACACTTCTATCCCCTACGCTGAACACCCGGTTGACGATATCCTGTTCTATTTCCTGCACTTCACCTTCTTCCGTGCCTTCTTTGATGATGGCTTTGATTTCCTCTTCCGTGACCTTACTGTTGCTAGAACGCTTTACTCTGAATATTTTCAAAAGTAGATCTGTAGTCATGGTGAGAAGAAATACGAAAGGTGCCAGGATGAACCCAATGATCTTCATGGGGAAGGCAACAGTCTTGGCGATGACCTCTGGATACGTAAGCCCGATGCGTTTAGGCACGAGTTCACCCAGGACAAGAGCAAAAAAGCTAATGGTGACCAGAATGACTACCACAGCCAGCGTATGTGCATATGGTTCAAAAAGAGGAACCTTTGAAATAGATGCCTCCATATTGTCGGTAATTCTTTCACCACTATAAATTCCGGTAAGCAAACCTACGAGGGTAATGCCTATTTGTGCAGTGGATAAAAGCTTGCTGGGATTGGATGCCAGCTCAAGAGCGATTTTGGCTCCGCGGTTCCCTCTTTGTGCTGAATAATTCAACCGGTTCTTACGGGCGGAAACCAAAGCTATTTCAGACATCGAGAAAACGCCGTTGATCAGGATTAAAATAAAAATGATTAGGAATTCCATGGTTTATATATGTCCCCCAGATCACCCGGGGGGATAATAAGAGCACAAGTTAATCATCAACCGGCGTTCTCTTGTTCCGGGACTGCATTCGGCCATGACATAGTGTGGCACACCCAGGCATGCCAAACTTAGGTGTGCCGCACTGACCGATCGTGTTGATTGTCAGGCTGCCCAAATAGTTTTTCACATTCAGGTGCTGAACTCAAATTCGAAGTGGGGTTCAAAACCATACTTTTACAATGTGCATTTGATTAAGAAACCGGCCGTAAGATGGCTGATGACCATTATTCTTCTTGGAATTCTTGGATTTCAACTTTGGTCCAGGAGCAATCATTTTGCCAACCTATCCCTGATTTCTTTTCAGAAGTCATTATGGTGGTTTATGCTCGTGGTTGTGTTAATGCCAGCCAACTGGATCCTTGAGACTATAAAATGGCGGACTCTTTTGACGATTCATGTTCGGGTTCCGTTTATTTATACGTTAAAAACTGTGGCAGGCGGCGTGGCTTTGTCCATTTTTACCCCAAACAGGATAGGAGAATATGGGGGAAGAATTCTGTACATGCCGGCAAATGCCAGGTGGCCTGTAGCTATTTCAACTTTAACGGGCAGTTTTGCGCAGAATCTTATTGCTTTTAGTGTAGGGGTTTTTTCGTCTGTTTTTTTATTTAAGGGTATTTTAATTCTAAAAATTTGTGGTTTGATCCTGGCCGCAGTTGGCTTTTTTTGTTTTTTCAATATTCGCCGGGTTATAAGCCGGATATCGACGCTGAAAATCCATTCCATATTCAGAAAGCTGGGAAGTAACCTCCGGTTTGTGGATGAATACTCAAGCGGCGTGTTGCTGAAAGTATTGGGTTTTGCTTTTTTGAGATATATGGTCTACACGACACAATATGTACTGATTTTACATGCATTTGAGCCTGAAATTCAAATCCGTATTTTATTTCTGGGAGTTAGTGTTGTATATCTTTTTCAGACTGTGGTTCCCTTACCCCCTTTAGCAGATGTGATGGCAAGGGCCAATATAGGCTTAGTTCTGTGGGCAGGAACGGGGATGGGAGAGCTTAGCATTACCCTCTCTAGTTTAATGATCTGGCTGATCAATTTGCTTATTCCCGCCCTGATAGGTAGTTTTATCATAGGTACGACAGCGCCTTTAATTTCGTTAGATACAAATGAGTCAAATATCCCTTCTGCTTACATGCCTCTTGCTTCTAAGCCCACCGGCAAAACCTGACCATTCGGTGAAGCGATATGACTATTGCAATATGCAGAATGATAGCTGGCAGGGAGGCGAGCAGGTGACATATAAGCTTTACTACCAGCTCAATTTTATCTGGATCGCCGCTGGTGAAGCCACATTTAAGGTTAAGGATCTGGGGGACAGGTATTATATAGCCATTGACGGCAGGACGATCAATGCATTCGAATGGTTTTATAAAGTGCAGGATCATTATGAGAGTGTGATCGATAAAAAAACACTGCTTCCGCTTTCGTTTACAAGAGAGGTTCACGAAGGGAAATATCAGTGGTGGGATAAATTTTTCTTCGACCAGGTGCATCACAAAGTGCAGGCTTCAAAGGGTTGGCCGGACAAGGCAACTAAATACTACGAAGCGGAGCTTACGGGTTGCATGCACGATCTGATCTCCATTATCTATAATGTCAGGAATGTAGATTTTGACCAATATCGTGAAGGGCAACAATTTGATGTCAAAGTTTTTATAGAAGAAGAATATCCATTAAAAGTTGAACTAAGGGGAAAGAATGTGGAAGCCAGGATCAGGGGCCTCGGCAAACAATCAACTTATTTGATCCGGCCACAAGTGGTCTCAGGACATTTTTTCAAAGACGACACAAGAATGGATATCTATATTTCAGATGACGGCAATAAGCTTCCGCTGATGATAGAAAGTCCTGTTTCTGTTGGAAAGGTTAAAGCCGTATTAGTGGATTATCAGGGTCTGCGCTATCCTACAAATTTTCAGTAAGCCGCTTTACTCTTCCTGTAATTTATATTTGGTTTCGTAAAAATTTGGTTGACCTATGAAAGGAGTTCAGTCATGGTTGTGGATCCTGGTTGCAGCAGCGGCTTTATTTCTTGCATTCAGTCTGGGCTCAAAATTTAAACTTCCCAAAACAA
>JBDSPM010000040.1:0-3886 GCA_039930325.1 Saprospiraceae bacterium | reverse complement strand
AGAGGAGAAAACTATACGTGTGAATTATTATCTTAGATGGATATGCGTGTATCTGGTTACATTGGAAGTGAGCAACATGCAGGAATAAACAAGTTATAGCCAATGGTATTATATGTGAGGACTCAATTAGAAATCCTTAACTTTGCTATCACATGAATGAGGTAACAAGAAATATTGATCAAATCAGAAAACTTTGTGGATCAAACAAAGTCAAGTCGCTTTTTGCCTTTGGGTCTGTTCTTAGAGATGATTTCAAATTTGATAGTGATATAGATATGATTGTAGACATTGATTCAAAGGATCCACTAACATATTCTCACCATTACTTCAACTTGAAATTCCAACTCGAACAATTGTTTCAGAGGAAAATAGACCTGCTGGAACAAAGCACAATCAAAAATCCATATCTAAGAAAACAAATTGATGAGACTAAGGTCTTGATTTATGGATAACGAAATAAAAACGTGGTTGTCTGATATCGAACGCGCTATTTCGGAAATTTATCAGTTCCTTCCAAATCAAACAGATTTCGAAGCCTTCCAGGAAGACCTTAAGACAAAGCGGGCGATTGAAAGAAATATTGAAATAGTCGGGGAAGCAATGGGCAGGATACTAAAAATTAAACCTGATTTCCCAATTACCACAGCTCGCAAAATTATTGACACCAGGAATCGAATAATTCACGGTTATGACGATGTGTCGGACCAAATTATTTGGACAATTGTTGTTCAGTATTTAAAAGAATTACAAAAAGAGATAGAACACTTAAAAGAAACAGATCACTGGCTATAACATTGGCTCCTATGTAAAGCAGTTTACTCCAGCAGACTGCCAAAAGTAATATGTATTTCCCTTTTTTTTAGTTCATTTCATAAATAAAAATTTTATCATCATCAGGTTGTTGATAAATAGTAAAACAAGCGCCGCTTTTATAGCCTGGCGTTTTTCCATTTATCAATAACCCAATCCTTTTCGGTTGTTGGAATGTGGGAAAACAAGCGCCGCATTGCGGGCCTGTTTTTTTCCATATTTCAATAACCAAGTCCATATTAGCTCTGGCTCCTATGTGTGATACGAATGAAAAATCGTTCACCGGCATCTGTGTGATTTGGAATATGGAAAAACAGGCCACTTGCTATACAATGTGAAAGTTGATTAATAAAATTCAACTCCACCGCCGATGTTTTGTAGTCCTGCATTTCAGTATGTTGAGCATTATGGATCATGTTATTTTATTGAAGTACACCACATGTATATGGAGTTTCTGTTTTAATGACAGCCATTGTACGACTTAATAATTTTCGAGCAATTTTTACAAGGATGGCTTTGCTATCTTTTCCGGAATGCGTGCGGTAATACGCTTGCATCACCGGATCAAATCGCAATGCCTGCCATGAAGCTTCTACAAAGTAGCTCCTGATGATTCCGTTGCCTCGCGGGTTCATTCCGGACGACCTGGTGCTTTCTCCGCTTTGGCATACACTAGGCATCAATCCGACATAAGATGCTAATTGTTTGAAATTGCCAAACCTACGCAAGTCTCCCAATTCACTTAGAATTCCGCACGCTACAATGCCACCTATACCCGGTACACTTCGCAGAAGTCTATAATCTTTTTTATAATGTGTGCGGCAGTATTTTCTTAATTCATTGCTCACTTGTCTTACACTAGAATCGAGGAATTCAAAATGACTCAGGCGACTTGCCATAGCAGCTTTCACGGTGAGATTCTGAAATTGCAATTCATTTATCCAGCTCCTGAATGATTTGGTCCAATTGGCGTTGTCAAATTCATCGGGCAATTTAATGCCCAGGTACAGAAGTTGACCTTTGATTTGCGATTTGATCTGCCGAATGTCTTTGACCAGATCATTGCGTCTGCGAAACAGGCAACGGAGATGTTCTCGCTCTATATCCGGTACGGTGATACCGACGAGCCGCTGATCTTTCAATTCTCTACAAATGAGATCGGCATCAATACCATCTGTTTTTTGGTATTGCGACTTACCTGTGCGGGAGATATCAGCCGGATTGAAGACAATGCTGTGCCAGCCATAGCTTTCAAATGCACGATGAGCGGCATATCCACAGCAACCAGCTTCATAGGCACAGTGGACTTCGTATTCGGGATAATTCTTTTTGACAAATTGCAAAAGGAGTTCAGGATCTGAAGGGGAGGTAAATCGTTTGCCCTGGAAGAGATCTGTCGCAAGGCGGACACTCCAACTGGCTTTGTGTATATCAATGCCAATGAATAACTTTGGACACGCAGTATTCTTTGTTTTCATATTCAGTTAGTTTAGTACACTACAAAGGAAACGCTGAATACTGCTTTTACATAGATGCTACCCGACAGCAGGGATTTTCGCACTGACAATGAATAACCTTAACTTTGAAGCCAGCTACCTGGAGGAAGATCTCTACTCATGAGTCCTGCCGTTGGGTAGCCTTGGTCGTATGGGTCATTGTAACCGACATTCAGCAACTTGACAGACTTTCAAAAAATATCGCATTTAATTCGCTTTGGACTCTCGTTTCATAAAATGACGGTTGAGAATATCATTGATTGGTCCGATAGTAAAATTAATGAGCAAACTGACAACGATTTATTCTTTGACCTCTCGACAGCAGGAACAACAAGCAAAATTGTGGATTTACTTTCTGTTCAAGTTACGTGGGAATATAACAACAAAGAAATAAGAAGACTATTGTTGAGTTATTACAATGAATATCTCAAGGATAATTCAGACAAATGGATTGACATTGAAAAGGAACTCTTGGAATATTTTCATTTATTAGATTACAACAACAGCAACGAAAGAGTGAAAGATTTTCTCTATTTTTTGGAAGACGACTGGCATCTAAGAAAAGACGGTTATGGGGGACTTCTGCAAATGCCAAAATACCTGAGAGATAATCTTGCTAAATTTCAGGACTACGACAAACTTAAAGAATTTTTAAAAGGTCAAGGACTAATTGGGTATGAGATATAAAACAACTACACATAACAGCACCTACCCGAAAGGAGGGCTTCGTGTTTCTAAGAGGGTTTTGTGATAGAAGTCCCGCCTTTCGGGTAGCTGCAAACCATGTGAGCAATACCGGGTTACAAAAATTCCTAACTTTGCCAAGTGAGAATTTATGTTGATACCTCCGTCTTTGGTGGATGCTTTGATCCAGAGTTTCAATATTGGTCGAATCGGCTGATTGAATTATTCAACACAGGGAAACACATGGCAGTAATTTCTGAAGTATCCGAATTTGAACTGAATTTTGCACCTCCACAAGTAAAGCAAATCCTTAAAGCAATACCCATTCAGAATTTAGAAATTGCCAAATTCACTGAAGAAGCAAAAAACCTTTCAGAGTACTACCTCAAAGAGAAGATTGTGAATAAGAAGTCACTAGCTGACACTCAACATATTGCCGTTGCTACTGTTGAACAAGTAGATCTTCTTGTCAGTTGGAATTTCAGACATATTGTTAACTTTGATAAAATACGATTGTACAATTCTGTCAATTTAAAATATGGCTACCGAATTTTAGAGATAAGGAATCCAAGGGATCTGACCGATGAAGAATAAAAAAACAAAATATTTTGACTCTGTTCAAATGACACGAGACATCCGAGATGCTATGTACAGGCAACGGACAGATCCGAATTTTGATCCAAAAGAATTTAAGAGGATCAAAGAAAAATGGACAAAACTTTTAAAACTTCAAGTGACAGTCGCGGTCAAAGATTCGAATGTAGCCTAATGTCTCAGGTCGAACAGGAAGGTACCTCGCATAACATCGGCTCCTATGTAAAGCAGTTTACTCCAGCAGACTGCCAAAAGTAATATGTATTTCCCTTTTTTTTAGTTCATTTCATAAATAAAAATTT
>JBDSPM010000039.1:0-2985 GCA_039930325.1 Saprospiraceae bacterium | reverse complement strand
GACGCAATTTATGCGTTGATTATTCTTATTAATCGCATTAATTTACTTTTTCTAATATGCGGCGAATAAAGAACTTAATCGCCGCATCAGATGTGCTTTCAGTGTGGTATTGAAGAGAACATAGACCATTAATCAGTCCTTTATATACTTTGCTCCCGCACTATTACGGGAGGTCTTGCGCCGACAACTCTTCTGAAATAAAAGAGGCCGTCATATAGGCAGCCTTTTTTATTTATGACAAGATTATGTTTATTCACATTTAAGTCCTGCCACGTAAAACTTATTAATCACTATACACTGCTCAATATGCAATACTAATTACGCACCACTCAAAAATTAATATACCTTTCATGTTCCTCTAAATCAATATCACTGCTGAGTATCTTATTTGCCTGAGCATCGATTAAAACAGAGTACGGAAATCCATTTTGACTAAAATATTTGACCAGTTGATCTGAACTTCTAAAATTCAATCCAGGGACATCTAAACGGGTTATCTGCTCCTCAACAAACGCGATTTCATCATCTTCCATTTGAATGATATTAATAATGCCAACACCCTCACCGGCAAACTTCTTCAGCATCGGTATATTTTCAAAACACGGTCCACAACCAGGTGACCAAAAATTGAGGAGAATATATTTTGAGTGCCGTGACTGAATTATTTCGATAAGATTCTCTGACTTATAAGATCCAATTCCAGCTATGGATAATTCACTTGAGATTTGATCAGTAATGAAGGTTTGCGTTTTGATTGTCTCGCCAGAGGATATTTTTTGGATTGAGACATGTTGCCCATCCGTAGAGACATCACGCAATTTATAAGCCGTCCCATAAAACTCAAATTCCAATGAAGGTTTATAGTAAGCTGCATTACAATTGTTGCTGACGATGACAGGGGCTATAGAATCATGTAGCGCACTAACCGCAACGACATCGGAAAAATTAATATAAGAACCGTTTTCGTCCATATCGATCAGGGTGATGACAAAGGAATCCTGCGCCGTTCCATAGGCATTGGAAATTCTATTAAGCGTCGAAAGCCAGGGGGTCTCCGCAGCCCGAAACAGTGCTTTGCTGTACACCAGGGAACGATCATGCTTACCGCCTAGTCTTGCACATATCGTGATGAAACACAGGACGTACTTTCACAAAAGATGCACGCCAGTATAAGAAGTATGAAGGGATTGGAATTTTATTTGACATGTTTCGCATAGAAGATACTTTAAAAGTATTATATAAAACTGGCTTATGAATTTAACGGGTACGATTAAATAATATTTCTTTTTAATTGAAGGCTTTCTGTCATAAACGCACTTGTAGTTGCTCAACTAACTCAGAAAACTGCTCAATGGCTTTATCAAATGTAATCCTGCTGGCAGGAACTCCAAAACACATGTTGATTACAAAATTTTCGTACTCAATTCTGTATTGTTGATCGGTTCTAAGTGTGTGCAAAACCTCTTTGGCAGCAATCGATAAATTTGATTCACCTTCCCTGCCCCTTCTTTTATGATCAATCTCGTATGTGCGAACAAGGTTCTCTTTAATTGACTCCATATCCTGCACTTGTCTTCCTAGCAAAGGTTGCAGATCATGCAAATGACGGATCATCGTTCGATCATCTTCCGGATCGTCACGATTACGCCCCAGTACACGCCAAATCAGAGCACTGGCTTTATCAACAGTAATTTCCATCAGCGAAAGGCAGTTCATACTTGGAATGCTGACCTCTAAATAATCACCAATGATGGGCTTAAGAGCTATGTATTGTATTCCTTGCAGATGATGATCAGCAAATGTGCAATCGAGTTTTATTTCAGGTCGTAAGGATGCATTGCCACCAAAACGGTTTTTGTATCCGATCATGACACTGAAGAATCTACTATTGTCTCTTGAAACAAGAGTTTCCTCAAGCACATTGAGGTCAGGGATTTTTCCCAGATTATCCAGAATAATTTTTCTAAAATCCCGAAGTTGACTTCTTGATGGACTTTTTTCTTCACGATTGATAATCCTGAAATCAGCATCTTCAGAAAATCTGTTAATCAATCTATAACCTTGAAGTAATGATGTACCTCCACAAAAAACGATTGAAAATATTTTATCATTAATTTCTGATATTGATTCAACAATACGGGACACATGCCAGTCTTTTTCAAGAAATACAGGTTCTGTAGCCAATTCAATGGCGATTTCCTGAATGTCCTTTTTACTGGGGGATACGTTCATAAATAATCTCAGATGCCCCGTATCCAATTTTCCTGCTTACTCGCTCTTTCACACCGATCACACGCCCGGTTGGGACCTGTGTCGATTTTCTTTCGTTGTACAGTTTCTCGAAATAAGTGGGTCCTGTTTGGACGCCGAGCTTATTCAAAGCTTCTCTTGCAAGTTCAGGCAATGAGGCTACAGGCTGTGTTTTGTTAAAAATTCGAGAATAGGTAGCCTTCGCATAAAGACCATATCCTATTTTTAGGACATCTCCGGTGCCGATGAGACTGCGCAATACACGGGAAACCTGATCCCGTTGTCCAAGATCTGCAAAGTCCTTCGGCAGGAACACATTGTCCTTGCTTCGGCTTATTCGGTATCTAACCTTGCTTTCCAGCGTTTTGAGTCTCATTTTTATCTTAACGCCTTTTAAAGGCTGTTAGTTACAAATATACGACAATTTGCCAATATTTATTACATTATATAACATTGATAATCAACATATTATATCATATAATCTAATTAGGTGAGAAGCAATCAGAACTACCATGACCTTTTCTGACTTCTGTTCACTCAGTCTTATGTCTCTTAAGCTGGTAGATCCCCTTACCGGGCCTGCAAGGGACTTGCACCCTCAAGTGTCTGTGCCCTGCAGGGCGCTATATAAAAAAGGTCACCATTTTCATGATGACCTTTCTGTTGTGGAGGATGGCGCAGAAAAGTGCGCCACAGGTAACTTATTCGAACCGTTGACCCTGGCGCGAATCGCGC
>JBDSPM010000038.1:0-5257 GCA_039930325.1 Saprospiraceae bacterium | reverse complement strand
GCAAGAAAATTATTCAGTCAAAGATGGCAAAATCAGAATAAGCTGGAGCTCCATTGAAGTAACGCATATTTCTCCTGGTGACATTCTGTTCAGTATTGAGTTGAAATCATCTTCAGGAGGCTTGCTCTCACAGCGAATCAGCATTGCAGATCAACTATTGAAACCTGAAGTTTATACGAAAAACCTGGAGGTTGTGGGCATGCATCTAATTATTAAAAATACCGGAAATGAATTAAGCGAAAGAAATATATTTTATGTCGATCCGAATCCTGCAAAATCCACCATAAACTTACATTTTTATCTAAAAGATGAAGGCCTTGTTGAATTCCATTGCTTTGATTTCACCGGAAGACTTTTGTCTGCGATGGTAAAAAACTATTCAAAAGGAGAACAAATGGAGGAAATCAAGGTTGATGGCTTTCCTTCGGGTATTATTTTTTGTCAAATACTCCATAACGGAATCACCAGTGTGAAAATGCTCATAAAAACAGAATAATAAATTTACGCTCAAACTTAAAATAACTAGTGTGTGTGTTTGTTGTTAATTTTTAATTGTTTTCAGGTCTATCAGAAGAGATAGAAGAGATTCCATCTTCGACTTGTAGGCTTTTTTGTGACAAATCGGAAATCGTTGTTTTGGACCGGAAAATACGTCGATGGAAGAGAAGTAGTGTGATGACTCCTGTAGAGATAGAGGCATCAGAAATGTTGAATACAGGTCTGAAAAATTGAAAACGCTCCCCTCCCCAAATTGGAAATGAGCCGGGAAACGTGGTATCAATTAATGGGAAATAAAGCATGTCTACCACCTTGCCAAACAGAAAGGGAGCATATCCGCCTCCTTCGGGAAACATGGTCGCTAAACCACCATGATAAGGTGTATTTGAAAAGATAAGGCCATACACTGCACTATCAAGGATATTGCCCAGTGCTCCCGCCAGGATCAGCGAGAAAGACAATATCACGCCGAACGTTTCTTTGGCTTTAATCAGGCTGTGAATTATGTAGATAAGAAAGCCAACGGCCACCAAACGAAATACACTTAGTGCAAGTTTTCCTAAGTTGCCTCCCAGGGACAGCCCGAAAGCCATGCCTTCATTTTCAACAAAATGTATTCGTGCCCACGTTAGTCCCAATATCCCGAACTCCTCCCCATATTCCATGTGCGTCTTGACCCAAATCTTACTGTACTGATCAATCAATAAAACAAGTAGAACGACGCTAATCACTATCCAGGACCGATTTGATATTTTCATGCGATAAAGGGGCTCTTAGGTAGTACTACTTAAGTGAGAGAATGTAAAGATCTACCCAGGTGTCCTTCTATAGAAAACCCGGAATGAAAAGAATTTACGTAAGCTCTAATTCTGCGCTTGTTTGGCTTCAATCGACAGGGTAGCATGTGGGACTGCACGAAGTCTTTCTTTTGAAATAAGCCTGCCGGTTTCCCTACAGATGCCATACACTTTGTTCTTAATCCTGATTTTAGCATTGTCAAGATGCTGGATTAATTTCTGCTGTCGCGACGCCATCGAACTGACTCTCTCGCTTTCAAGTGTGCTGAGTCCATCGTCCAGCCCCTTTATTTTGTTATCCGGATTTTCTGCCATGTCTTCAAGCTGCTTGAGATAGAATTCAAGCTGTTCCCGGGCGACGATGAGCTTCTGATCAATTAGCTGATCGAATTCTTCCAGCTCTTTGTCATTATACCTTGTTTTAAGTGGCTCCTCAGGATATGTACTCCCCACAGACTTGTTCTCTTTTTTATCGGACATTGTATCGAAAGGTTTCACAGAATGAGCTGTGTTTTGTTTTAATGATTTACGTTGAAATTCTTGTGGTTTGGTCTGTTCTTTTGGCTGAACATGCTCTTTGGGTTTTTCAGCCAATGGTTTAGAGCTTACGGATGGCTTTGCTAAATCAGACATCTTGGAACCGGCGGATTTGTCTACTGACTTGGAAGATGTCGCTACGGGTTTCGAATGGATGTTTTTAGGCATTGCTTTTGGAGCTATCACTGCTGGAGTCTTGGTCGCAGGCTGGATTGGAGTTTTTGTCGTAACAATTGGTTTCGCAATTACTACAGGTTTTGAAGCTACTATTGGTTTTGATCCAACAACTGGTTTTGACGCAACAACTGGTTTTGACGCAACAACTGGTTTTGACGTAACAACTGGTTTTGCAGCTGCTGGTTTGCTAATCCCTGGACTTGAAGCTTTTGGATTTGGCTTGCTTACTGTCTTTGCAGCTTTTGAAGCAACAGGTTTAGCTAGCGAAGCCACTTTAGTATTAGCGGTCAATTTTGAAGGTGCTTTTGCAGAAGCTATCGATTTAACCGGGCTCTTGAGAACAGCCTTTCCAGCATTACCCTTTGAATTCGCCTGACTCGAATTGCCAGCAGACGGCTTCTTAGACTGGTTTTTTGGAGCTGTCTTCGCCACCTGTTTTTTTGCAACCGCAGGTGATTTCTTGGCTACAGGAACCGGTTTAGCTTTAGCTTTTGAAGCTACTGCAGGTTTAGCCACAGGCTTCCCTTTTGATGGAGCTTTTACCACAGGTTTTTTTGCTGCAGGTTTTTTAGCTACAGCAGCTTTTGAAGGCTTGCCTTTCGTTGCTGCTACTTTGGATGACTTATTGTTTTTCTGCGTGGCCATATTGACCGGTTTTTAAATTAAGTGGATTTTTAGACTGCCCAGGAGCTATTGGGGCCTGGATCTGATCTAAAAAGCGCCGCAAATTTACATGAAAGGATATAAAATCAACTATCTGATTGAGAATAAGACCTCAATTTGACCACTAATAATGGTTTTACTGTTAAATTAGTTCTATAGGGAAATTATTTTTACTATAAGCTGTTGATTATGAATCCAGTATATAATGTAGAAATTGGTTTTTTGCAATAAAAAAAACCAATTTTATATCGGGAAAACGACAATTATGGAGCCCTGTCCCGGGATTGTGATGGTCTTCCAGGCTCTCCTGCCGTAATAGCAATGTAAACCTGCCTTCTATTCATGAATGCCGAATGTGTTCTCAAGTGATGATTTTAATCAATCTCTATCTTTGGGTCTCGATCCATACATGGGAAAGTCATTACATAATAAAGTTAACCGGGGGGAACTAAGAATTCGTATTCAAAAGGAGGCGGTTCTACGGACTACCCTTTCCTTTTACGCCTATTCCCATATTCAGGATCCTGGTCAATTCCGTGATTCGATTTATAAAGATCTTCAGGGAATGAATGTCCTGGGGCGGATCTATGTGGCGCATGAAGGTATAAATGCGCAATTATCAGTTCCTACGCTTAGACTGAATGAATTGAGGACTTTTTTAGATACGGTTACGTTCCTGACAAAAATCCGGTTGAACATTGCGGTTGAGGACAATGGCAAATCTTTTTTTACCCTGGCTATTAAGGTGCGGGCCAAGATCGTCGCTGATGGCCTGACCGATCCGGAATTCGATGCATCAGATAGCGGTATCCATCTCAACGCTGAGGCTTTCAATCTGCTTACGGAAGATCCGGATACAATGATAGTGGATATGCGTAACCACTATGAAAGCGAAGTTGGGTATTTCGAAAAGGCCATTCTGCCTCCTATGGAGACTTTTCGTGAGGGCCTTCCGTTGGTGGCCGATCTGCTGAAAGAAGACAAGGATAAAAATATCATCATGTATTGCACCGGAGGTATCAGGTGTGAAAAGGCCTCGGCTTATCTCAAGTACAGAGGTTTCCCAAATGTGTATCAGCTTGATGGGGGCATCATAGAATATGCAAGGCAAGTAGAGCGAAAGGGGTTAAAAAATAAATTCATCGGTAAGAATTTTGTCTTTGATGAGCGGCTCGGTGAACGCATTTCAGATGATATCGTTGCATCCTGCCATCTCTGCGGAGCTGCCTGTGACACGCATACGAATTGTGCAAATGATGCCTGCCATTTGTTGTTTATTCAATGTGAAGAATGTGCGGCTGAATACCAGGGTTGCTGCTCTGTAAAATGCAAAGAATTTAATGAAAGACCTGAAGAAGAACGAAGAGCGCTTCGATCTACTTTGAGATTCAATGGCACCTCTTTCTCCAAGAGCAAGCCTGGAATGCTCTAAGTATTCTTTTCAGATGCTCCTGTAAAAAAAGGCTCAGGAAAGAACGTTAATTCTTATCCTGAACCTTATTTATATTTGTCCTGAAGACAGGATTACATGGACGGCATATCTGCTGGCCAATGATTGAGACAGTCAATGACCCCTCCCATTAAAGCAAGTGTGATCATCCAATACAGAATATTGATTCCCATATTTTTGAAATTCCTCCTTTCAAAAAGTCCGTTCGTGACCATGACAGGGATGGCAACAAAAAGAGAAAGCAGAATTCCATGTAAGGCTCCATGTTTGAAGGTATCGTATTGTCCTTCTTGTCCGGGACCGTCTACATAAACCAGCAGGAACATTGAGATGAGGAATGACATCAAAAGCGATATACTGATGATCACCGGCATATTTCCTTTCCTGGCATCTGCTTCTGTGATGCCAAGAGAACTCATCCAGGCTTTTCCAAATACATTCTTGCTGTAATAAATAAATCCGACAATCATCGGGATTAGTGTGGCTACCAGAATAGCAAGCCAATTGGTTTGAGGCATAGTTCGTTTGTTTTGATTGTGTAATAAGATTTGGTTCGGTATTCAGTGATCGGTATTCAGTAAGCAGTCACGCATCATATAAATATGGCGGAATCTTCGCTGCGCTCGATATTCTGTAATAGGTTTTACTTCTCTTTTCTTTCTTCTCTTTTCATCCCGCGACATTACTTCGTAAGGCGCGGGATCTCGCTGCGCTCGACTCTTCTCTTTTTTAAGATTTTTCAGCATAGAACTTGATCCCCTGAAGTCCCTGGTCGAATTGTTTTTTAAGCATGCTTTTCATAAATGCTCCCATGTATCTGCTCCAGGGCATGATCCCTACTGTATTGGTCATGCTCCAGGTGAGTTGGATATCGTTTCCTTTATGTCCAAAATGAAAGGAAGAGTTGCTGTCGCCCCGGTCATCTAAATGAAGGGCAGTGACGATTTCTTCATTGGCTGTCACTTTCGCCAGGGTGCAGGTACCTGACCCAAGATGTTTCTCTTTCGATACCCATTTGTAGAATGCGCCCTGGCCAACGGGCGGATTGCTGAAGGTCATTTCCATCATGGGGTCCATGCGTTTCCATGGTGACCATTTTTCCCAGTTGCGCAGATCATTGACCTGATCAAATACA
>JBDSPM010000037.1:0-7910 GCA_039930325.1 Saprospiraceae bacterium | reverse complement strand
ATTCCTTCAATCCAAAATGAACAAGGATGGCGCCGGAATGCGCATCAACATTTGGCCATGGATTCGAAACTTTGCCAAGGCCTCCTAAAATTTTTGGAGCAACATCGAATACTTTCCAGACAATATTTACAATATCATCATCAGGCATATGCGCTTTTGCGAATGCTTGTTGCGCCAGGAATCTTGGATCAGGTTTGCGAAGGACTGCATGGCCATAGCCGGGAATTACTTTTCCCTGTGCGATGGTTTCATTGATGTATTGGGCTATTTGCTCTGAAGTGGGCTTCGTGGTACCCAGGTGATCAGTCATTTCAAAGATCCACTTGATTACTTCCTGGTTGGCAAGTCCGTGCAAAGGTCCTGCAAGAGCGTTGATGCCTGATACAAAAGAATAGTAAACATCACTTAAGGTAGAACTGGCCAGATGCACTGCATGTGCGCTTGCATTACCGCCTTCGTGATCTGCATGAAGAGTCATATACAATCTCATCAGACTCAAGAAATTTGGGTCGTCTGTGACACCGAGCATATGAGCATAGCTTGATGACCAGTCCATGGAATCATCCGGAGGGATCTGCTCATTGTTATGAAAAGAGCGCCGGTAGATATAAGCCGCAATCTGCGGAAGACAGGCGATGAGGTTCATTGAATCTTCGTAGGTCGCGTCCCAGTAATCGCGTTTGTTCATGCCTTCTGCATAGCGTCTTGAGAATTCGCTCTTCTGCTGCAGCGAAAGCACTCCGATGGCAAATTGGGTCATCGGGTGGACATCCGGGTTCAGGCTATCGAGTGCTTTCCAGGTTTGATCGGGTATCTGCCTCCTCCGTTCCCATTCGTCGCTGAGCCAGTCTACTTCTTCTTCTGTTGGGATTTCGTCAGTGAGCATGAGCCAGAAGAGGCCTTCGGGAAGAGGTTCGCCCCCGCGGGAGGGAAGCTTGATTTTAAGCTCCGGTATTGAATAGCCTCTGAAACGTATGCCCTCGTTAGCGTCGAGGAGTGAAGTTTCCCAAAGCATGCTTTTAATGCCCCGCATCCCACCAAACACCTGGCCGATAGTGACCTGGTCGATGATAGTTTCGTCATGTTCCTTCATGAATGGCTTCATCTCCGCGATGTAAGCCATGGCTTTCTCGTAAAATTTGGCTTTCAGTCTGTCCATGGGAAGGGCAAAGGTATTGTTCAAAGGATAGGACGAAGTTACTTGTTTTTATACGGATGCCGGATTGCAGAAATAGAAAGTACGAAGTCCGAAATACGAGGTACGAATATTGAAAATCGTACTTCGTACCTCGTATTTCGTCAATACCTTTGTGGAATGATTGCTATTGATGATGTCTTGCTCAGTGATGATATAGTAAAAGCAAAATTTGTTTGTGACCTGGATGCTTGTCATGGTGCCTGCTGCTGGGAGGGAGATGGAGGGGCACCTCTTTTGGAAGAGGAAGTCGATATCATCGCATCTGTTTGGGATAAAGTTTCACCGCTGTTAAGTGAGGAAAGCAGAAAGACAGTAGCTAAAAATGGATTCAGTGCTTACTATGGTGATGATGGCGAACTATTAGGAACTCCTCTTGTCAAAAAAGGCCCGTGTGCCTATCTCATTTGGGATGGAAAGGGAATTGGAAAATGTGCGTTTGAACAAGCTTTCGAAAAAGGGATTATTGACTGGCCAAAACCTCTTTCATGTCATTTGTATCCGATCAGGGTCAAATACCTGAAGAATGGAACTGAAGCCTGGAACTACAGTCGGTGGAGCATCTGTGCACCTGCGTGCAAGAATGGAAAAAAATTAAGTGTGCCCTTGTATAAATTTTTGAAGGGAGCCATTGTCCGCGCCAAAGGAAAAGCATTTTATAAGATGTTGGAGGCTTGTGCGGAGGGATTTGAGTGATGTGGTGATGTAGTGATCTGTGATGCCGAAGTGCAACTGAAGACCATGAACTTATTTTATTGTTTTGTATGGGTTTATTTCCTTATCAATTGCAAGTTATTTTTCATTTTAATGAAATTGCTGGTTTTCGGAAAAGAATACTAAAATGAAAAAAGGCTAACCTGAAATTTAAGTTGGTTGAGTTTTAGAATGATGTTTTTTAAAAGATATAAAAGCAAATATTGCACTCAGCACAAGCAGAAATGTTCCAAGAAAAAAAGGTGCACCCGGAATATAAATCGGATTGTCGGGCCGGATGCCCCAGGCAAATAAATTGGTCATGACAGGTGGACCAATGATAGCAGTAGCGCTCATTAAGCTTGTCAATGCTCCCTGCAGCTCTCCCTGTTCGCGGACATCCACCTGACTCGTGATCGTAGCCTGTAATGCAGGGCCCGCTATCCCTCCAAGACAATAAGGCACCAGGAAAGCAAGCATCATCCAACCTTGAGTCGCTATCCCAAACAAAAACATGCCAATGGCGTAAAGAATAAGACCTATATAAATGCTCCTGTGATTGCCAAGCCATGGGTTGATGTAGCGCGTAAGCACACCCTGAACAGTTCCCACAAGCGCGCCCACTACGGCAAGAGAAATTCCGATCATGCCCGGTGTCCAGTGAAATCGCTCGATCGTATAGAAAGACCAGTTACTTTGAATAGCATGGGCAGCGAAATAAACAAGAAATGTAGCGATGAGAAGATACCCGATGTCCGGATATTTTTGAAGATGAAGCAATGAGCCGGCAGGGTTTGCCCGCTTCCAGTCCATCTCTCTGCGATGATCTTTACTAAGTGATTCCGGAAGAATGAAATAGCCCCACATGAAATTGAGAAAGCACAATATCGCAGCAGCAATAAACGGAACACGCGGCCCAAGGCCTCCCAGCAATCCGCCAATAACAGGCCCGATGATAAAACCCATACCGAATGCGGCACCGATCATTCCAAAATTCTGTGCACGGTTTTTGTCGTCACTGATATCAGCAATGTATGCAGCAGCCGTCGTAAAGCTCGCGCCTGTAATGCCTGCTATCACACGGCCCAGGAATATCCATTCGATAGTCGGTGCCCAGCTCAATAAAATATAATCAAGTCCAAATCCAAAGAGGGACATTAAAAGAATAGGGCGTCGTCCGTACTTATCACTCAGGTTGCCGATGATGGGGGCACAGATAAACTGTGTGATGGAAAATGCAAAAAGCAACCATCCATTGAGACTGGATGCGTGACCTGTATCGATATGCTCGATCTGCTTCAGTAGGTTGGGCATGACAGGGATGATAATTCCCCACCCGATGACGTCGATCAGTAAGGTGACAAAGATGAATCCTATGGCTGCCTTACGGTTTGATCGCATCCCGTGAAGGTAAGGATGGATACTGGATTCGAAATGTTGGGACAAGGCATGCCTTGTCCCAACAGGATTTGGTGGCAAGGACAAGCAATGCCTTGTCCCAACAGGCAGAATTCGGCATGCCTTGTCCCCGGTAGGAATGTCCATATCACCCCGGGATTGGGATTGTTACTTACCCACATTTGATAATCCATCCTAAACAAAGTACTTTTGCAGGGCTTTTTCGGAAAGCATCCTGAGGATTTTCCTGAAAACATCTCCATTAACTTGTATAGTGTATTGATAAACAATAAGATATATATATTTATTTATTATGGCTTTAATTAGTGAGATTCGTAAAAAAAGTTGGTTACTGATCATCCTCATAGCTTTGGGCATGGGAGGATTCGTGATGATGGATATGGTCAGTAAGGCTTCGAAAGGAAGCGGGAATAGCTACACAGTGGGATCCATCAACGGACAAAAGATAGAATGGCCTGAATTCCAACGCGCAGAAAGAATACTTTATCCCAATTCAACAGGTGATGTATACGGACAGCGTAATTATATCTGGAACTTCATGGTGGAAGAGCGTCTCCTCAGAGATGAGGCAGAAGATATCGGCCTGAATGTAGGAAATGAAGAGCTGGAAGATCTAGAATTTGGAACACACCTGAGCCCAATCATCCAGCGAAATTTCCGTGATCCGAATACGGGACAGATAGATCATAAAAATCTTGACCAGATAAAAACTAATCTCGGTACCGGCAAACTGCAACCCCAACTAGAAGAGTACTGGGGTTACCAGATGACAGAGATCAAGAAAGAAAGGATTCAACGTAAGCTGACTAACATCGTAAAGAAAGGGATGTATACCCCTACCTGGCTTGCCCAGCAATTGCAGGCAGAACAAGGCACGAACCTGGATTTTAAATATGTCAAAGTTCCACTCGATACTACCGCTGCAACCGAAATAAAACTGACCGATGAAGACTTCAAGACTTTCATGAAAGAGAACGAAGGCCTGATGAAGAAAAAAGAAGAATTCAGAACTGTTGATTTTGTTGTCTTCAATGTCGTTCCGACCCAGGAAGATTCAGCTATTGTGCGGACTGCCATTACTGATCGCATCCAGCCTTTCAAAGATGCAAAAAATGATTCTCTTTTTGTAGAATCAAACTACGGAAGTATTGATGAAGTATACTACAGGAAAGATGATCTTGCCGAAGTGGTAGCTAATACGGTTTTTGATCTGCCGATAGGTTCTGTGTATGGACCATACATAGATGGTGTGGATATAAAAGCCGTGAAAATTCTTGACAAAAAAATCATACCTGATTCAGTGCAGGCACGCCACATTCTGATCAGGGCGGAAAATGCAAATGAAATAGCATCAGCCCGCAAGACAATCGATAGTCTCAGGACCCTGATTGAAACCGGTAAAGAAAGATTTGATTCACTGGCGATGAAGGTGAGCCAGGATGGCAGCAACTCTAAGGGAGGTGATCTTGGATATTCAGCGCTGGGCAGGATGGTGAAGCCATTCAATGATGCATTATTCTATAGCGGAAAACCAGGTGTGCTGCAGGTAATCACTACTCAGTTTGGTGTCCACCTAATAGAAATCACAGGTCGTAAATTCATTAAAAATATAGAAGGCGTAAAGCTCGCATACCTGGTAGAACCTATTGTTCCATCAGAGGCTACCCAATCCAGCATTTATGATGATGCTATAGAATTCAGTGGTCAGAACAGAACTATCGATGCTCTTCATAAATCGGTGGAAGCTAAACCTGAGCTAAGTGTTGAATCTGCGGAAGGATTGACAGCTAATGCTTTTCAATTTTCCACCCTGGGAAATGGAGGCACATCCAGGGATATCGTCAGGTGGGCATTTAATCCGGAAACTAAAGTGGGTGCAGTAGCCCCGGAGGTTTTTGTATATGATGAACCTACTTTGTTTTACAATTCACATTATGTGGTTCCGGGCCTAAAAGCCACACTAAAAAAAGGCGCTTACACCCTTGCGGAGGTGAAAGAAAAATTCAGGCAGAAAGTGCTTGATAAAAAACAGGCAGAACTCATCGCTTCAAAAATTACAAATGCTGATTTACAAGCAGTCGCAGATCAATTTCATGTACCCATTGATACATTTAAAAATGTCAATTTCAACATGAGCTTCCTTGATGGCATCGGTGGTGAGACAGGATTGATAGGACAGGTTTCAGTCATGAAGGTCGGTGAAACGTCGAAGCCTATCCCGGGAAAAACAGGGACTTTTGTGGTGCAGGTGATAAACGTTGCTGAACCAGGCCTTGCCACTGACCTGAGCGCGTTTAAAAATCAATCCCTTATGACTGCACGCGGAAGCGTGGATACCAGGCTGATGGAGGTGCTTAAAGAGAAAGCCAAGATTAAAGACAACCGGTATACATTCTACTAGTAGAAAAAATAAAACAGAATCAATAAATTGCCTGGCAGGAAGTCTTCCGCCGGGCAATTTCATTTAAAGCTTTCCGTTCTAAAAAGTTAATGCACCCGATTAAAAATATATTTCTCTTCACGATCCTGTTGATGAGCTGTAAGCAAAAGCAACCCGATACAAAGGTAGAAGTTGATCCGTTTACGGGGTTTAAGACTACGTTTACGATCAATCTTAAAGATCAATCCAATGAAGGACCGTACACCAAGGTAGATTCTATAAACCACCTCATAGAGAAAGGACAGTATGCCAAAGGTCAGCTGAATGGCCTACGCGAGCTCTATTATCCCGATGGAAAAGTCAAAGTAAGAGAACGGTATATGAATGGCCAAATGAAGGGCCCCTACGAATATTTTTTTCCTAATGGAACATTGCAGTTGCAAGGAGATTATGTAGATGGAGCGATGGCCGGTGTTTGGAAAAAATATAATGATGCAGGCAAATTGCTTGAAGAAGTGATGATGGTGGCCAACGAAGAAATGGGCCCCTTCACAGAATACTATCCCGATGGTACGGTGCAGACCAAGGGCACTTATCTTCATGGCCCCAATGAGGACGGCGTATTAAATCTTTATGATGAATCAGGAACGTTATACAAAACAATGCTTTGCGATAGTGGAACATGTGTTACGACCTGGCAGAAAAAGTAAGGGGCTTATCCTGCTTTTTCTTGGGTGGTCACTTACGTTATGGAGCCAGCGTGGGGGAGAACGCATATTTGAATTTATCCATCTTACGACGTCGGCTCGATCCACTGCTTTAGGCGGAAGCCAGATCGCAATGATATCTGATGATTACAGCCTTGTGGGCGGCAATCCTGCGATGTTGAATGAATCTATGAATGGCACACTAATCTTCCAGGATAATTTTCATTTTGCTGGCATCAACAATGGGTATGCGGGGTATGCGGGATATTTTCAGGGATTGAAATCTACTATTCATGGTGGTGTGCAATATCTTAACTACGGCACTTTCACTTCAGCCGATGATATGGGAAATGTGCTGGGTGAATTCAAAGCAAAAGATATCGCCCTGAATGTCGGAATCTCAAAACAGTTGAATGAGCGGATGACAGGTGGTTTGCTGATCCGGTATGTGCAGTCATCGCTTGAAACCTATCGGTCAAATGGTGTAGTTCTTGATGCCGGTATCACTTACCGGAGTGAGGATGGACTCAACTATTATGCTGTAGTTCTTAGAGGAACGGGAGTTCAATTTTCAAAATATGATCCTGCAGATCAGAGAGGAAAGATGCCTGTTGATTTTCAGTTAGGGTATTCAAAGCGGCTTCAATATGTACCTTTCAGGCTTTCTGTTCTAGCTCATGATCTCAATCGATGGGATCTGAGATATGATAGTCCCCTGGATGAAGCGAATGGACTTGAGCTTGGAGGAGAACCTCCAAAGCCACCAAGTAAATTTGGACAAAGTGTTGACAATACATTCAGGCATCTGACTTTCGGGGGTGAATTTCTGATAGGTAAAAAAGAAAGCCTGATGTTGCGCATTGGATATAATCACCAGCGCAGAAGGGAGCTTTCTGTTGTAAATCTTCGAAGCTTATCAGGCTTCTCGGCTGGCGTGGGTATTAATCTTAAAGTTTTTATTCTTGATTATGGTTTTGCCATTTATCACCAGGCAGGGTCATCGAAACATTTGGGATTGAGGATTGATTTGGACCAACTGCGAAAGAAGAAGATTGTTGATTAGAGGGAAGTCCTTTGGTCACAGAAGTCCGTCTATCGTGAATCGTCAATGGTCAATCGTGAATTGGTTGAAGGTCAATACTGAAAGGTGAATTGCGATTCGTCAATGTTTAACGGTCAATCGTCAATCGTCAATCGTCAAGTCTGAATTTTAATTAATTGGTTTCCATCATAGAGCTTAACATTTTAAACACCCTTACAAGAAGATTGCCTGTTGTCCCCATTTCATCTATGGTGCTAAAACCCAAATCATAAGCTAAATCCAAGGCCGCATCAATTTCAATAGAGGACCCTCTTGCAATCTCAAAATATCTCCTTCTTTCAGGGAACGATCTTCTTGAGCAACCCTCAGCAATGTTCAAATGGATTGAAATGACAGCCCGCCTGATCTGCTGTACTAGTCCGTACCGCTCAGAGTCTGGAAATTTCTTTGTTAGGGAATAACAAGCTATAGCCA
>JBDSPM010000036.1:0-9891 GCA_039930325.1 Saprospiraceae bacterium | reverse complement strand
GAAAGGGACTTTTGAAGAAACAGAAGCGGACAGGTTCTTTTTTGAAATGAACATGGTGGAACGAAGTCAGTGGTTTCCGATTCAGATCCTGCCGATGAACATGCTAACTTCCACAGCTTCATCAGATGACGTAGAGAAAACATCAAGTGACGCCGGGCTGAAATTGAATTCCTACATTCTGCTCCGTTCACAGGATCCTTCGACGGATATGAACTGGCAGATGGTGCAGAACATGAATTGCGATGTGTACAGCAGTGTGCCTCCTGTCAACCATCGATATCTGGATGAGCGGCTGGAAATGCCGAAGATGATTACTGATTTCAGGCTGGGACAGAGTAGTAATTCGGCTGCGTTGCGCCATGTAACAAATCTTGCGCGTCAGTTTTCACCATTCCTTGAAAAGGCATGCATTTATTCTGCACACCGTGTGAATATGATTTCATTGTTAGGCTCAGAATTGGATCGGCTCGTTCTTGATCAATTACCCATGCCATACAAAATATCAGAAAGAAGCCTCAATCCAGATGAAAATTATTTAGTGGAATCATTGCTCGAGCCGAATAAACCATTTGTATTGTTAGTTCGAGACTTCTGGCCATCAGGGGGCTGGCCTGAGAATAGTTTGTGGCATCTACAATTTAAAGAAGACATGGAATCACTTGGCATAAAAGTGATCCACAGCTGGTCCAAAGGATGGCTCCTCGAATCGGCGAAGGAAGTGAACCGCGTGAAAGAAGAAATATTGGATTATGTGGGTACTTCTTATACAGGTTACCAAATAGCGTGAAATGCCAGATGCCAGATGCCAGATGCCAGATGCCAGACATGATGGGACGTGAAACATGATCCATTTACTCACAACCTTACATTTTAATTACCCAACATTTGAAGTAAACTCCCCACCCCAACATTTGAAGTTTATAGCTTCAAATCCATATTACCCATCTGTCTCAACTATCAAATCTGGCTTAGGAAGCTTGTAGCTTCCATTTAAAATCTCCCCACAGGCCGGTGTAGAAGTGAGCTGTACACGTTACAATGGAATGATTCATGAATGGGGACTATTAAATGCAATCAGTAAAGTACGCGGCACTAAATCTGCATTGCTGCAAGCTGCGGCGGAATTGAAAAAAGCGCTTAAATAAACTCAGGTCATTTTCGAATTTCAGGTGAGCACAGTTTCCTGTCTTGCCCCGCTATCCACCATGATCTTTCGATGATTCATTTCATGTCCGGAAGCTTTGTCTGCCACACAAATCCTTTTGCCTCATCATCAATCTTAAAACAATAATGTTCTCTCCCATTACTAATCAACGAATAAGGGATCTGGAGCTGCATATTATACTGTGCTAACTGATCAAATACTGATTGCTGAATGCTAATGCTGGGCGCTTTAAATTCTGCCAATAATTCCGGATGTGTTGACTTATTAAATATCACCAGGTCAAATCTTCTCGAAAGTCCATTGATGATAAACATGCGTTCGACGGAGATTAGCTTACTATTCACGTGGAGAATCTCGATCAGGTAACTAATCCAAAGTTGTCTCACAATTTCCTCAGGTGTAGCTCTGACAAATTTTTTCCTCGTTTTATCCAGCACTTGAGTCTGCCCGGTCTTGTCATGTCCATACTTCAAACTCCCTTGCAATGACAGAAGATCTATGTTATTGAGAGAAATCATTTGGTGAGTTGTGAGTTGTGATTCTAAGATGTGAGTTGTGAACTGTGATATGAGCGTTGTGAAATGAGAATTGTTAACTGTGATATGAATTGCCACGGCTTTTAAGCCGTGGTTATGAAATAGAAGCTATTTTAGCTTTAGCTAATTAACTTAATTGTTCTCCGCAAACACAGGAACCGTATCCGGATGCATCAAATGATCAAGCAATTCAATCGTAAGTGAACGGTGTTCCCCGCCTTTATAATCCCAACCTTTAGATTTCATATCATAGACATGTAGCCAGCCTATACATCGCTCAAGGGTCTCAGGAGAATATTTTTTAGCGGCGTTTTTATAATTCTTAACCATGTAAGGATTTTTCATATCAAGCGCAGCGGCAATGACCTGATCATTTTCAGAGATCATCGATCTTGTTACATACAATTTCGTATAATGGCCCGCCATTAAAGCAATAAATGGAATGATGCTGTACCCTTTTTGTTCAGCCATGAGCGAACCTATTTTCATGGCCCTGGCCACATTACCGGATTCAATGGCTTTTTGCAATTCAAAGACATTAAATTCTCTGCTTAACCCAATGAGATCCAATATCTCAGTTTTGGTAATGGCTACACCCGGTGTTGAACTGATGGCCAGTTTTTTCAGCTCAGGATACAAGAGAGTTATTTCTGCACCGATCAGTTCCATCATCGCTTCGGCAGCATCATAATCAATTTTTATTTTTAATTCGGATGCCGTATCCAGAATCCAGGGAAGAACATCCGCCTCCTTAAATTTATCTGCAGCCAGAATAAAGCCATTTTTCTTTATACCATCGTAAAGTTTCGTCCTCTTATCAAGTGACTTACCTTTATAACACAATACAAGGATACTGGAAGGAACAGGTTTGTGCGCATAGGCCTCAAGCTCAAGAAGGCCATCTACTTGCTGTGCTTCGCGTACGATGACAAGTCTTTTTGGAGCCATCATCGGAAATAATAGCAACTGCTCCACAATGTACCGGGCAGTACAATCTGCCCCATATAGTATCTGCTGATCGAACACCCTTTCATGTTCCTGTAAAACATGATTTTCCAAATACGAAGCTGCCTCATCTATGAGATATGATTCTTCTCCATGTAGTAAATACAAGGGAGAGAATTTTCCTGTTTTTAGTTCTTTTTTTAATTTATCTAAAGACATGTTTTGTATACTTCACCTGATAGATTATATTCTTTACCAATCCATTCATGCCCGGAATATATTCGTCACTCTGCCCAGCGCCATTTCTATCCATTGATTGATATCCGGGGAGAGATGAAATTTCCATATCGACATTCCGTATATTAAACAAAACAAACCACCTTTGTAAATCATCGTTATGATCGGGCTGGTCATATCCGGCACCCAGTCTGTGACAATCCAGGCGCCCAGGCCGAAAGCAATTACAGGCAATAATCGCGTGCTGAAAGGCTGAAAACCAAATTTAATATAGATAAAAATAAATTTTACCAGATTGAACATAAAGAATGAGAAGCAGGTAGCCATGGCAGACCCAATCATTCCATATAATGTGATCAAATAATAGTTTGTGACGATGTTGGTGCAGGCTAAAAATAAGGTAAGGAATAAATTAAACCTGTAATACTTCGAATAAAGAATAATCTCGTTGTTTACCCCTGTCATCATGTCCCACACCTGTGATAAACCCAGAAAGAAAACAACATATGCACCTTCGCGCATCACTTCAGAATTTGGCATGATGTCAAAAATATAAGGCAATACGGTCCATATCAAAAGAAAGAGACCCAAACCAATGATCGTCATATTCAGCGATGACTTTCGGTAGAGGATCAGTAGATCGGTCATGTTCCCTTTCTCTATATACTGAGCGATCATAGGTGATGAAATAGAGCTTAATGCCCGCATGGGCTTGCCGATGACATCAGAAAGGGCCCAGGAAACTGCATAAAGCCCTCCGGTCGAAATCTGGATCATGGCTGCAACCATCAATCCATCAATTCGAAATGCAATCTGACTCCCTATACCGGATAAAATGCCAAATAAAGCATATCTCGAATACTCTCTTTTTCCTTCTTTGTCAGCAGCAATTTCAGGTCTGGTTAATTTCAACTGACCGAGTGAATAGAGATAATATATAGTAGCCAGCAAGCCAAATCCAAAAGATACTACCACACCGATAATGACACCCTGCGAATCAATCCATCCCTGCAAATACATCAGGATGATGACAGGTAAAGAGATTTTAATGATAAGATTTTCTAATATGGCTGGTATGACTATGCGTTTGAAATTAGAAATATACCTGCTTAGTAAATTTGTGAACGCGCAGAAAAAAGTCAACGGAATAATGTAAATGATGAAATCCTCATACATTTTATTCCTGTTGCTAAATATGTATTGGCTGATTAATTTACTCAGGAATGGAAATGCGATCAGGAAAAGAATAAATCCCCCACCCGATATCATCAAAAGCCAGGTCAGAAAACCTTTATTGCCACTGGCCTCGTCCCTGTATTTGGGAAAAAATTTAACGGCAGAGATAGGGCCTCCAAGCAGGACCAGGATAGTGGCTAATATGGATGCATCATAAAGCGTCCTGAACAAGCCCACCATTTCAAGAGCTTTGGGATAGATAAAAATCGTGCTTACTACACCGATCCCAACGCCCAGAAAGCTGATCACACTATATTTAAATCCTTGTCTCCTTATGATGCCCATGCGTATGGTGCGTCGTGGTTATATTGAAAAAAAATCCCTGATATGGCTGCATATAAAATCTTGCATTGTCTCCGTAAGCTCAGGATACATCGGTAAAGAAACAACTTCTTCACTTGCCTTCTCAGACTCAGGGCAACTGGTAACTATTTTTAACTGATCCGTAGTCACTTTTAATTTTGATAAGGCTATAGGATAATGAATACCAGTTTCGATCGAATGGTGGGCAAGATATTTTATCAATTCCTCTCTTCTGTTTTTATCAACACGTATTACGAAGAGATGAAAAACACTTTTACAGTTACTATAGATACCAGGCAAAGTGATTTGATCAATATCCTGTAGAAGCTCAATATATCGCTGAGCTATTTCAAAACGACGCTTATTCCAGTCCCTCAGATGTTCAGTTTTAACTGAAAGGATAGCTGCCTGCAACGAATCCATTCTGCTGTTACGTCCAATGATCTCATGTTCATATTTACTGGTTCGGCCATGATTAGCAATTTTAAAAGCTCGATTATAAAGGTTTTCATCATTCGTAGTGATGGCACCCGCATCTCCATACGCACCCAGATTCTTACCGGGATAAAAGCTGAATGAAGCCATATGACCTATGCTTCCTGCCATTTGTCCAATATATTCAGCTGCGTGTGCCTGGGCTGCATCCTCAATCACATAGAAACCCAGAGCTTTACTTAGGTCCATGATAGGATCCATATCTGCCATCTGCCCATATAAATGAACGGGTATGACTGCTTTCGTTCGAGATGTGAGAACGGATTTGATAGTGTCCACATTCATGGTAAATCGCTGAGGATCGATATCACATAATAGTGGCGTGGCACCTGCATTACAAACTGCTTCAAGCGTGGCCACAAAAGAAAATGCCGGAATGATCACCTCATCTCCCTTTCCAATACCCAGCGCAGCAAGAATAATTTCAATGGCATCCGTTCCATTTGCGCAAGGCACACAAAAAGGTACATTACTTAATCCCGCAAATTTTATGGCAAATTTTCTGACTTCTTCCCCTCCAATAAATCTTCCGCTCTGGATCACATCTGATATCGCATCATCCATCTCCTTTTTAATGGATTGATATTGCGCTATCAGATCTACAAGTGGAATATGTCTTGATATAATCGTCATAGAAAAAATTACGATGGTTGGATACCGGATTAAATGATACCGGATGCCGGACTCACTACTCAATACTCACTTTATTGCCGCTGATGAACGCTAATTATTTTTTTTACTAATTGCCTTCCATCAACATCTACTTCGAAATGGTTGGATCATCGCTGCGCTCGAATTGCCTATTGCCATTTTTTGCATTTTGATTATTGCCTATTGGCTTTCAATTCTAGCAGACTATTCGGATGCTCTTTCAGAAATTCATTGATTTCCATCATCGCCGGATTTTGTGAATCATTTATCATTTGAAAACCAGATTTGAAAAGTGATTCCATCTCAAGTATCTGCTCTTCGGTCATTCCGCCACGCTCGGCACCCAATCTATTGAAACGATGGATACGCGCAGGATTTCCTGCAATAAGTGAATAAGGCAAAATATCTTTGGTCACCACCGCCTGCATTCCGACCATGACTCGGGTGCCGATGTGAATTCTCTGATGGATGGTGGCTCCTAAGCCGAGATTCGAATGTTCACCGATGATACATCTTCCTCCCAGCAGAACACCTGCGCTCAGGATGGCTCCCCTGCTGATGAAACAATCATGCGCGATGTAACATTTATTCATGACATAAACTTTGTCATCAATGCAGGTCTCCGGAAAATAGAATGGTGAATTGACACAGGAAAATTCCCGTATCGTGACTTCATTATGAATATTAACCCAACCGTCAGAAATAAATTGATCCCCTTTGGCTCCCATCTCTCCTACAGAACCGACCACGACATAGGGATACAAATGATTTTGATTGCCAAGCCGTACATTATTTTCAATGAATACGCCGGTATCAATGATATTGTGATCACCCAATTCGATATTTCCCTTCAACACAGCATTTGGGCCTATGCGATTGCCTCGTCCCATCCTGATCTCACCTTCCAGAATGGCGGTAGGGTGTATGATATTATCGTGACTGGAAGCTTCCATTCGTCCGGGCTATTTGATATATATTTTCAATGATTTCAACAGATTTTAATCCATCATATGCATTCGTCATAATCTCCACTCTTCCCTGGAGGGATTTGATGACATTGTCAATGACTTTATCATGATTGGACATGGATCCTTCATAATCACCATAATAATTTGGTGCGCCACCCGCAGGCATATTGTGTATGTCAAATCCATCTGTCACCTGATAATCAATCGTATTGAGATATTTACCACCGATTTTTATCGTAGCATGTTCTGCGAATATTGTAATGCTTCCTTCCATATTTTGCTGAAAAGCGGACGTCGTATAATGAAGAACGCCCGGGGCATTTTGTTCGGCTAGTAAAAAAGTCACAATACCGGTGTCTTCAAAATCAATAAGCCCCTCATGACTCGTATTAGCTAATTGTGCATTCAATATATGCATGTCGCCAAGCAGGTAATATACAACGTCAATAAAATGACTGAATTGCGTAAAGAGCGTGCCGCCATCCAATTCCTTTTTACCTTTCCAGTCCGACTGCTTGTAATAGGTTTCATTCCGGTTCCAAAAGCAATTAACAGCAATGGAGTAAATCTTTCCCAATTTTTTTTGATCAATAAGTTTTTTAACAGCCTGCACGGGTGGATTAAATCGGTTTTGCTTAACCACGAATAGGGATTTTCCGGTTTTTAGTGAAGCATGGATCATATTCTCACAATCCGATTTCTTAATCGCCATCGGTTTTTCTACCAGTACATGCTTCCCGACATGTAAGGCCGCAATCGAAATATCCGCATGCGTGAAGTTGGGTGTACAGATAGAAACAATCTCGACTGCATCATCATGCAACATCTCATCAAGCGAGGAATAAATTTTAGCCTGTTGAAATTTTTGATTGAACAGCTGCAGCCTGTCGGCTTTGATATCAAAAGCTCCTGCAAGTTTTGCTTCCGGATGTTCGGATATATAGTCCGCATGACGCTCTCCTATTTTGCCGTATCCTATTAATCCAAATGCAATCAAAAGTGGTGAGTTGTGAGTGGTGAGTGGTGATTAGTGAGTGGTGAGTAGTGAGTAGTGAGTTATTGTGAATCGTTAGTTGTGAATCGTCAATCGTCAATTTACTTATATCCGGCAGAATTTACATTAATTAACACATTACAAATTACACATTCAGAATTACCTGTCTTCCACTATTCTCATTTCACTTTCTTGCACTGAGCTGCATCAATTCGAACTTGTTCGAAGATGAGTCGAAGTGTAATTTTTTTACTTGTTTTTTTTCTTAGGGTGAATTTTCTTCTTTCCGATAGGCACTGTTTCCAAAACGGCAACAGGAGCTGTCGGCGTGGCAGTAATCAACCAACGGTATAATCCATAGAAAAGAGCCATAATGATCAGAAATGAAAAGAGGAGTGAAATGATTTCACCGGTGTAATAGGCCGGTGGTTTAAATGTAAACCTGATCTCATGATCACCCGCAGGAATTTTCATTGCTCTTAACAAATAATCAGCCCTGAAATGGGGAGCTTTCACTCCATCAATATATGCCTGCCACCCTTTATCCGGCCCATACCAAATCTCAGAAAAAACTGCAAGCCCTTGCGCAGGTGCCTGGCTATGGTACACCATTTCATCTGGCTCATAACTTGTCAGCCTGATCTGACCTTCTTTATGTGGTGCATACCCGTTCACCTCTTTTTCAAATTCCGTATGAATGAATGCATACGTAGTCAGGTCAGCTGAATCTATAACCTCCAATTCCTCCCTGTTCGAACCGACCATAACAATATCTGTTACAAACCATGCATTACCCAAAGCTGAAGGATTAGGTTGTACTGCAGGATTTTTAAATTCATCCAGGTAGATAAAATATTTTGTATTCAGCATGTTCATCACATTCCGGTTGCCTTGGCTGATATACCGGTCGATCAAATCCTGGTAGCGTTGAAACTTGGCCGGACTATAGCCTCCGATGGTATGATGATAATAAGATGGAATAGCCGAATTAAAAGGATCAGCTGTGACATCATGAACCCTGTAAAATAAATCAGGATCCTGCAGTATTTGGGTATCCACCTCCCTGGGATTAAAATAGGCTTCCGCATTTTTCTCAGGAACAAAATCCTTAGGAGATATATACCTGCGACCTACGGCCCATAGATCAGCGATGATGAAAAGTCCAAGACCAGATAGTAATAACCACTGTTTTATTTTACCCTGATGATACACCCATATTACTGCAGAACACATTAGCACCCAGATAAATGATCTCCATGCATCGGCTTTAAGCGCAGAAATCCTGTCGGCTTTCAGCGCAGCCATACTCCATCCCTGGCTGGCTAACCTTTCATCATTGCTACCCGAAAAAGTCATCATCGAAGGACCTAACAAGGCAACCAATAAGCATAATCCTCCCACTATTCCAAGTGCTATCCAGATGGGTCGTTGAAACGATTTTTGGTGCCCTTTGATAAATCCACCAAGGCCAAGTGCGGCGCCAATCGGAATAATTAATGCAGTGACACTGAGTATGGAACTGGGTGCCCTGAATTTGTTGTACATCGGTAACAAGTCAAACAAAGGCTTGTTGAGCAAGGCAAAATGCCTACCCATCGACATCAGAATGGTCAATATCGTGACTCCCAGCAACCACCAACGCAGGGATGGTCTAATGTAGAACAAACCAAGGACGAAGAGAAAAAGCACAGAGGCTCCTACATAGGATGGCCCGGATGTAAAAGGAAGAGCGCCGTAATAGAGCGGCATACCGAATGTCGGTTCTACCCCTTTAGCTTTTATGTCTTTGGCCAATGCCGAATTTGAAGAAAGTGGTTCCGAACCACTGCCACCGGCCGCCCTGGGAATCAACATCGCAAATATATCTTCAATCCCATTGCTCCATTGCATGGCGTAATCCCAATTAAGACCACCAGTTTTATTAGTGATTTCATTAGTGCCCACCGGGCTTTCAAGCACCGCACCACCCCGCATGGTGTCTTTGCTGAATTGGTATGTAGTCCACAATTTCGAACAGGATGCTCCTAAACCCAATATGACTCCTATCAACAATATGACTGAAGCTTTTGCAAACTCAGGCAACTCTTTTCGCTTAAGCGCAAGTCCGAATGCCATGAGCACATACAACATGAGTAAGAGGCCAATATAATACGTCATCTGAATGTGATTGTTGAAAAGGCTCAACCCCATTCCAAGGGCGAAAACGATTCCCCCAATAACGTATTTTTTCTGGTATGCGAGGATACAACCCGCTATGACATATGAGCCATACACGACAGTCATAAACTTACTCATATGACCTGTAGCATAAAGCGACATCTGGTTAGTCGTAAGCCCAAATGCGACTGCACCCAGCATGGC
>JBDSPM010000035.1:0-6640 GCA_039930325.1 Saprospiraceae bacterium | reverse complement strand
CGAATATTATGTAGATCACTTTTTACCACTTGACAAAGCGGGATCATATGGCATACAGGATTGGATAGGCTGGGCCAAGGTATCACGCATCGAAGGATCGTATGCAAATGTCATGGGACTGCCTGTGCATAAAGTGTATCATGTGCTCAAAGAATGGCAGGATGATTAGGCAAAAGATAACATTTGGTTAATTTCCTTCACGTCTTCCTTTAAGTCAGATTTTTCCTCAATCTTCGTGGTATGAAGTATATTTTCCTGTCTTTCCTGGCTTTAGCATGTTCAAAAACCCTGTCAGCCCAAAAAGAATTTAATGTGGCATGCATTGCCTTTTACAATGTTGAAAATCTTTTTGACACACTGGACAGTCCGGATACAGATGACCTCGAATTCACCCCCAATGGTTCTAACCTGTACAATACACATGTTTACTATGATAAATTAGCCCACCTGTCCAGGGTAATCAGTGAAATTGGAACGGATGTAACTCCGGATGGGGCAGCAATACTTGGTGTATCAGAAATTGAAAACCGTACTGTTCTTGAAGATTTGATTAAACAACCTGCACTGGCCAACAGAGAATATAAAATCCTGCACAAAGATTCATGGGATGGACGGGGTGTGGATGTGGGTTTGATTTATCAGCCAAAATATTTCACACCGGATACTTTTTTCTTCGTTCCTCTCCAAACAAATGCTCCCGGGGATTCAGTCCGATATTCAAGAGATATATTGTTTGCTGTTGGACACCTGAATGGAGATAAAATAGTGGTCACTGTAAATCATTGGCCTTCAAGGCGTGGAGGTGAACAAGCAACGGCTCACTTGCGGAATAAAGCAGCTATGATCAACCGGCGTGTGCTCGACAGTCTTGCAGAAAACCTGCATATTGAAAAAGCAATTGTCATGGGTGATCTCAATGATGATCCGATCAATGACAGCGTGCACAAATATCTTCGCACAGGTCGGACACTTAGTAATCTCGATATAAAAGAAATGTATAATCCCATGGAGGATTTCTATCGTAAGGGCCTGGGCACGACTGCTTACAGAGACGCATGGAGTTTGTTCGATCAGATTATCTTAAGCAGCGATTTGGCAAATGCAGCGAATGGATTCAGGTTCTACAAAGCAGCAGTGTACAATCCATCTTATTTGACACAGAAAACCGGAACCTTCAAAGGATATCCTTTACGAACGTATGCAGACGGTGTATATGCAGGTGGTTACAGTGATCACTTTCCGGTATACGTGCTTTTGGTTAAAGAAAAAGTATGAAAGAACCGTTGGTGTTAGATCAAACTTTTCAGGAAGTATTAAATGAACTGGAGAGTAGTCGTCACCATTTTTTTATCACAGGAAAAGCAGGTACTGGTAAATCAACGTTGTTGCAGCTTTTCAGGAAAACAACCAATAAAAAAATAGTCGTTCTCTCTTCGACCGGCATTTCAGCATTGAATGTGCAGGGTCAAACCATCCATTCCTTCTTCCAGTTTCCACCTAAATTACTTGTTGCAAGAGAAATTAATATCGTTCGCAGGTTAGTCAATTTGCTAAAGGCAATTGAAATAATCATCATTGACGAAGTTTCAATGGTCAGGGCCGATGTCATGGATGCCATTGATGTATCCCTCAGAATGCACCGCAAATCGGCAGAACCCTTCGGCGGTGTGCAGATGATCCTGTTTGGAGATTTATTTCAATTGCCGCCGGTCGTTGCAAGCCAGGAAGAAAAACAATATTTCCGTACCATTTATCCAAATGCATATTTTTTTTCTGCCCATGTCTTCCGGTCAAATGTGCCATTGGAAAAAATAGAGCTGACGAAAGTTTATCGCCAAAATGAAAGGCACTTTATCCGGTTGCTTGATGCTATCCGTACCCTTCAGTTTGATCATGACGATCTGGACAGCCTTAATGAACGATACCTTCCTGATGCCCCGATTGAAGAACCTTACCTGACTTTATGCAGCGTTAACTCTCTGGCCAATCAAATCAACGCGCAACGTCTTTCAGCGATCGATGAACCATCATTATTTTTTGAGGCAGACGTGAAGGGTGATTTCAATCCAAAATTATATCCAACCGAATACAGGCTTGAGTTAAGAAAACATGCCCAGGTCATACTGGTCAGAAATGATCCTGAGAAAAGATTTGTGAATGGAAGCCTCGCCACAATCGTGGATTTAGATAATGAAAGTATCCTTGTCCAGTTCCAGGTTGAAGATGGCAAAACCCAACTTCTAGAGCTTCCGAGAATGACATGGGAGTTGCAACGTTACAAATTTTCAGAAGGACCGGAACAATCCATCAAGTCAGAAGTCATAGGAACATTTACGCAATACCCGGTACGTTTAGCATGGGCAGTGACTATTCACAAGAGCCAGGGAAAAACGTATGACCGTGTTGCAATTGATTTAGGAAGAGGTGCTTTTGAACACGGCCAAAGTTATGTAGCGCTCAGCCGGTGTAAAAGACTTGATGGTGTTTTTCTAAAAAAACCATTATCGCCAAGAGACATTATGGTAGATGACCAGGTTGTTAACTTTTATGCCTCCATGAAATAATTTGGTTTTTGCCCCCTACCCCCTGATGGTTCGACTTGCTTTTCTCAACCTTTTGCTACAGCTCACCAACCAAGGGGGACTTGATTTAAAATGAATACTTCACCATTGTCCTAAAAATTAAATTATTCAGGTCTCCCTTGGTTACTGACCTGCGCCGTTGTGTACTTCGACTTGCGACCCTAACCCCTCTCTTTCATCTCAGCATTCCCAGAATGAGAGAAAGGATGCGAGTATCGAATCCATAGCACAAAGTGGCGTTAAGCATGCGCCTCAACGAGCTTGTCGAATGTGTCGAAGCATCAGGGGGCAGGGGGCCTCTCCGGTTCTTCCCCGAGCTCTTTAATGAGATACACGCCAATAAGCCCGCTGATGATGTCGATTAAAGCATGCACAACGATTACAATGATGAGGGATTGGCTGTAAATGAAAATTCCGCAAAAAACAAGCGCGAGAAAAAATATTTTGATCATGGATTTTATACCCTGGTATCCATGCAAAAAAGCAAATAAGCCCGATGAAAAAAGACAGGCAAGAAGAATGCCTTCAGCAGTATTGCCTGTCCACCATATAAGGTAGTGAATCAGGTATCCTCTGAAAATAATTTCTTCGCCTATACCGGCTGCAAGGGCAAGAAAAACGAAATGGAACATCTCATTGCTGTCAGCAGGTACGAAAGAAAATACTTTATGTCTTTCCTGGTATGTCTTTTCCCTCCATTTCCTGTTACCATACTGAAAGAAAATATCAAAAAAATAAAAAACAAGGACGATCATCAGAAAGATGAAGACATAAGGATGCCATACAGGCAAGTCAAGTCCAAGACCCGGTAAAGGCCTGTTAGGTATTCGCCAGGCCGTAGTTACAATCAGTCCGAATACAATCAATAGTAATCCATTGCTATGATAAAGCCGGATCTTATCTTCAGGCAGCAACTTGATTTCTTCTGTGGAAATTTTTCTCGCAGTCAGCGCCATGATAGGTGCAAAAATGCAGATGATGACCGCCATGACGTGGTCTAATGTATACATATCATATAAAACCATCGTCGGGTTCACCGGAGCAAAAGTAACGCATTGGCATCACACCATGCTTCAAGCGGGGGACTGTGTTAAAACTTGGAAACGATGATTAGCTAACCATGTTTATACCTTTTTCCTCTTTTTCACCTCTTAACCCTCTTTTCCCTCTGAACCGGCTTTTCCCTTTTAACCGCCTTTTTGTATCTTAGTCTTTTACAAATCTCAATGATAAAATGACGATTTCAAAAACCCGAATGCAGAGGCAGGTGCGTGACCGCCACGATCAAAAGAAGTTTTTTATCTTCTTGGGCATCATTACACTTCTGCTTATTCTGGTCCTCTTCCTGGTCTATAGTTAATCAGGTCCATTCTTGAAGCTAAATCTGGATATTGGATCTCCCAGCCCTCCTGGTTGGATTGCTGCTGTTTTAAATGACTTTACTGCATTTTTACAGGATCATGCTGACTGCGAAAGGAAAGCTTCAGCAACGGCAATGAGCCTCGTCGCAAAATACCCAAACAGGATCGAAATTATTCCTGAACTTATTGAAACCGCTGTAGAAGAATTAGAACACTTTCAACAAGTCTATTCAATCATGCAATCGCGTGGTATCCAATTAGCGCATTCTATACATGAAGATTTATATATCAAGGCACTGATGAAGTCACAACATGACGGACTCGAAGAGCGATTCCTTGACCGGCTTCTCATTGCTTCAGTAGTCGAAACAAGAGGTGCAGAACGCTTTAAGATTGTAGCTGATAATCTTGAGGAGGAAGAACTTCACAAGTTTTATAAAATGCTGTGGATATCGGAAGCAAAACATGGACATATTTATGTCAAAATGGCGCTGAATTATTTTCCTGAGAAAAAAGTGTATGAGCGGCTACACTGGTGGGTTGAGAAGGAAGCCGCTATCATTAATGAAATTCCAATGAGACCTGCGTTGCATTAGTACATTCCTTAGCTATTCGAATGTACTGTTGAGCCTGATTTAGAAGGGATTTCAATCTTTCCGTTGTTTTTCTTGTATTCCAGACATGCTTTCACAAAAGCAACGAACAACGGATGTGGTTTTTCCACTGTGCTTTTCAATTCCGGATGAAATTGTGTGCCCAGAAAAAACGGGTGATTCTCCAATTCCATTACCTCCACTAGCCTGCTGTCGGGGTTGATCCCTGATGCAATCAATCCCTTAGCTTCGAAATCCTTCAGGTACTCATTATTCAGTTCATATCGATGGCGATGCCGCTCATAAATCAGGGTTGACTGGTAAGCTTTATAAGCTTTTGTTCCTTCCTTAATTTCACATGCGTAAGCACCCAGCCGCATGGTCCCACCCTTCGTCCTGATGTTTTTCTGGTCAGGCATGAGATCGATCACAGGATGTGCAGCATCTTGTTTCATTTCCGTGCTGTAAGCATCTTCAAGGCCAAGAACATTTCTTGCAAATTCAACAACTGCACATTGCAATCCAAGACAAATACCAAAAAATGGTACGTTATTTTCCCGCATGTATCTGATCGCATTGATTTTTCCTTCTATGCCCCGCTCACCAAAACCTGGTGCCACCAGAATACCATCAAGATGCCCCAAAACCTGCCCCGGATCGTCAGTTACCTCCAATGCTTCAGCATGTATAGGTTCTACCTCCACTCTTGTTTCATTAGCCGCTCCGGCATGTACAAATGATTCATTGATGGATTTATATGCATCAGGCAACTTATTGTATTTTCCAACAAGTCCTACACGAATTGTATGCTTAGGCTCTTTTAATTTTTTTAGAAATCCCCTCCATGCGGTGAGATTGGGTTCCACTGATGCATCCATTCCCAGCTTGGTCAATACGATTTTATCAAGATTCTCATCCCGCATCAGCAGAGGCACATCATAAATGGTGGCAGCATCAATGGCTTCAATGACCGAATGGCGGTCAACGTTGCAGAATAATGAAATCTTCCTTCGCAAATCATCCGTCAAAGGATGTTCAGTGCGGCAAACAAGGACATCAGGCTGGTTACCTGTTTGTAGCAGCTCCTTCACGCTATGTTGTGTAGGTTTCGTTTTCAATTCACCCGCAGCGCTTAGGTAAGGTATGAGGGTTAGATGAATGATGATTGCATTGCCACCTCCCAACTCAAGTCTAATCTGACGTATAGCTTCGAGATAAGGAAGGGATTCAATGTCACCCACCGTTCCACCAATCTCAGATATTACAATATCAAATTCCCCAGTCTTACCAAGTGCGCGGATCCTTTTCTTGATTTCATCGGTGATATGGGGTACCACCTGTACAGTCTTCCCCAGGTAATCACCTGCACGCTCTTTGTTGATGACCGTCTGATAGATCCTTCCTGTGGTGACATTGTTATCCTGGGAGGTGGGGTGTCCCAGAAAACGCTCATAATGGCCCAGATCCAGGTCGGTTTCCGCTCCGTCATCCGTGACATAGCACTCTCCGTGCTCATAGGGATTGAGGGTGCCTGGATCAACATTGATATAAGGATCGAACTTCTGAATAGTGACGGACAAGCCTCTGGATTGTAATAACTTACCTAATGAGGCTGAAACTATTCCTTTACCTAGTGAACTGGAGACTCCGCCCGTAACAAAGATGTATTTGACCATGGATTGTGGATGTTGCTACGGGATACAAAGTTACTATTTTTAAGGAGAGTCAAATCCATTTACACCCGGCATTGTCTCAAAAGGTACATTTACAAGATTGAAGACAGTATTTTAATTCAGAAAAGGATGTATGGTTGAATTTGGCTGGTTCGGTATACTTCAGGTATTTGGTGCATTGGCATTGTTTATTTATGGCATGAAGGTCATGAGTGAAGGTGTTCAGCGAGTGGCCAGCATTCAATTGCGTGAAGCATTGCAACGTGTCACACACAACAGGTTCTCTTCTTTTCTCACCGGATTTTTTACGACCGCCATGATACAGTCCAGCTCGGCGGCTACTGTGATGACGGTGAGCTTTGTCAATGCAGGTATTATTTCACTGACCGCTGCAGCCAGTATTATTATCGGCGCCAATGTAGGGACGACAG
>JBDSPM010000034.1:0-3391 GCA_039930325.1 Saprospiraceae bacterium | reverse complement strand
CGCAGCCATGATGGCTCCTTCAGCAAAAATTTTGCGATCAAATGCCTCATGACTTAAGGTGATCTTTTCCGAATCAGATTGCCAATTCACTTCATGAAAGCCTTTTACTTCTCCTTCACGAATGGCCTGAACCAGCAGAAGATTTTCGTCCTCTGTTTCCGTAGGATTAAGTATAAAGTTTGTATAGCCTGCATGCTGTTCAATAATGTCTTCAATTAACGTATGCGCAGTTCCACTAGGTGAATCTTTTTTATGAATATGATGAATTTCTTTTATGAAGACTTTGAATTTAGGATAATCATTCATGATGGTGGCAAGCTTCCTGTTCAATGCGAAAGTGATGTTCATGCCAATGCTGAAATTCGAAGCATAGAGAAACTTTCCACCATTCAGTTGACACAATTTGATGATTGAATTCAGGTGGTGTTCATGCCATCCAGTACTACCAGATACAACGGTAATTCCGTTCTCAATGCACTGCTTAATGATGTTTGGTGCAGCTTCAGATGTTGTGAATTCAATGACAACATCACACGTTTTAAGCTGTAATTCATTATCAGCAGAGATGCGGTTGAAGGTGTAAAATTCAGTGTTATTTTCGTTGCTGAGAATGGAGGTGATGGCTTGCCCCATTTTACCCATTCCAATGATACCAAACCTGCTCATTTTTGAAATATATGGTTGATTATCAATTATTTATACGTTAAAAACAGGCATAAAAAAACCCGCTTCCCCATCGGAAAGCGGGTAAGAACACACTATGAGAACACCCTAAAAACGTATCAAGAATTCAAGTTTATGGTAGCAGTACACTTGTTTAGATTAACCGCTAAACAAATATAGCATCCTTAAATTGTTTCCACAAGAGAATATTCTCATATTTATATTTAATCGTCCAAAGACGAAATTTTAACAATAAAATGATCAGCCGGAAAAGTATTGATGAAGTCATAGAGCGGTCGCGGATCGAGGAAGTCGTACAGGATTTTGTCAATCTCAAAAGGCGTGGCAGTAACCTGATCGGACTATGCCCCTTCCATCATGAGAAAACTCCCTCATTCTCAGTGTCTCCCACCAAAAATATCTACAAATGCTTTGGCTGTGGGAAGGGCGGTGACAGTGTCAAATTCGTCATGGACCATGAGCGGTATGAGTTTCCTGAAGCTATACGCTACCTAGCCGGTAAATATGGCATTCAACTGGAGGAAACCCAACAGGATGCTGATTCTATCCTCGCAGAACGAGAGCGGGAAACTATCTACAAAGTCCTTGAATTTGCAGAGAAGCATTTTAAAAAAGAACTCATTCAGACAGAAGAAGGCCAGATATCCGGGCTTACCTACTTTACAGAGAGGGGATTCAGGACCAAAACCATCGAAAGCTTTGGACTTGGCTATGCTGCGCAGGCACCAGATGGTCTGATAAATGAAGCCCTGAAATCAGGTTTTACGAAAGAAATTCTTCAACGAGCCGGGTTGATGACCCAAAACGATGGAGATTTTTTTAGACACAGGGTTATCTTTCCAATTTTCAATATTTCCGGAAAAGTCATCGCCTTTGCCGGCCGGCAACTCCAAAACAACAAACGAAGTCCTAAATACATCAATTCACCTGAAACTGAAATATACCAGAAGCGAAAAGTTTTATACGGTTTGTTTCACGCTAAAAAAGCTATCCGTGATGAAAATAATTGTTTCCTCGTAGAAGGGTATACTGATGTCATCAGCTTGCATCAGGCAGGGATTGAAAACGTAGTAGCTTCTTCAGGGACTTCATTGACACCTGATCAGATCCGACTTATACGGCGCTATTCGACTCAGATCACTGTGCTCTATGATAGTGACGTCGCAGGCGTGAAAGCAGCCATGCGTGGGCTTGATCTTATCCTCGAAGAGAACATGGATGTAAGAATAGCTCTTTTGCCGGAAGGAGAAGATCCTGATTCGTTCGTCCAGAAGAACGGAATGGCCGGCTTCAATGAATTCATTCGCGGCAATAGCAAAGACTTTATTCTTTTCAAAACAAATTTGTTGCTCAAAGAAGCTGGAAATGATCCGGTACGAAAATCAGCATTGATCAAAGAACTTGTAGAATCATTAGCACGGATTCCTGAAGCTATTAAGAGAGCTACATTCACACAAGAGTGTGCGCGGCTGATGAAGATCGAGGAATACATACTTGTACGGGAAACGAATAAAGCTGTAGCAGAATTTCTACAACAAAAAAGACGGGGTGTACCTGATGATATCGCGGATTATGAAACCCGCACTCAAAAACAGGCCTTCGACAATGAGCAACGACCGTCGGATCCATCGTTAAGACTTCTTCCTGATCTTGCAGATCAGTATCAGGAAAGGGATATCATCCGGATACTTTTGAACTACGGCCATAAAATCATTCCTGATTCACCTATCAATCCACTAAGCCGGTATCTCCTGGTAAGCCTTGAAGATGTCATCGATCAGTTAGAGCAGCCAGTCTACAAAAAAATAATTGCTATCTATCTGGAGAAGCTTGCAATAGATCAACTTCCAGGACCTGATTACTTCATCAATCACCCTGACCGGGAAATCCAAACACTGGCAATTGAATTACTGACAGTTCCCTTTGAATATGCAAGCTGGGATGAACATGATATTCCCCTGCAGATCCAAATTCACCCTGATGAAAATTTTAAGAAAGATGCGCATAACGCCATCCTGCGCTTCAAACTTGAAGTTGTAAAAAATCACATCGAACAAAATCTAACCCGCATGACAGAACTTGAAGCAGAGGGGAAAGATGATGAGATGATCATTCATTTGCGGCTCCACCAGGACCTCATGCAGGTCCGTGAGCAAATCACCTCGCAGTTCAAGAATGTGGTGCTTAAGGTGTGATGTCTTATGAACCGTTTCGTTTCGACCAATCATGAGACGTTTCGCTTCGGCTCCCGCTCAGCGACCCTCAAAAATTCTTACTTAAGGATTTCGGCTGGCGCTCAATCAATGAGGAAGATTTGGAAATGCATTCTTCCCAATTCTAAGAGAAATCTCTTTCAAATGTTGAGCGAAGCCGAAAGATTCAGAGACAATTTCAATCAGTCGTTGAGGCTAGCCGAAACGAACGATGTTCACTACTTTTTCGTAGTATCCTTAGGCATTCCTGATCCTGGAGAATTATTCAATTCTTTCAACACCTCTGCAGTGATATCATATTTTTCATCCGCAAGAAGAATAGCACCGCCGTGGATATAGCTGAAAATAAAATCATACCCTTCTCTTTTCTTGATTTCAGCTAGTTTGTCCTGCAATATTTTCTGCAGGTGGTCATTGATCTGGGCAGTTTCGTCCATGATCTCTTTTGCAAGCTTATCCCTTTCAGCCATCAGCGCCTCCTGTTTGCCGGATAA
>JBDSPM010000033.1:0-3084 GCA_039930325.1 Saprospiraceae bacterium | reverse complement strand
CCGTACATCCATTGGCATCTGTCACAGTGACATTGTGGAGGCCGGCGGTAAGATTTTTTACAATGGATATTTTTTCTCCATTATTCCAGAGATAGGTGAAAGGACTTTTGCCTCCATTATTTTTTACCTGGGCCTGTCCGTTTGCAGCATTTGCTGTGGCAGGAAATAATAAATCGATAGATGCGGAAAAGGCAGGTGGAGAGACAAGAGTCATGGATGCAGAAGAAGATTGTCCTGCAGCATCTGTTATGGTCACGGAATAATTTCCGGGGCCTAAAGAAGAAAGCCGGTTCAATGATTCCGCATCGGTGCTCCATCGGTATTGAATGGGTGCTTTACCGCCTTTAATTTCTGCTTTCAATGATGCATTTTTTGTATTTGCACATTTATTGTCATCAACTGTGATGATTGATACAGATAGCGGAGTGATCGTTTCGTTGACCATGATGTTTGCTGTCGATGAGCAGCCTGACTTGTCGGAGACCGTTACCGTATGCATTCCCGGTGCAAGCCTGGTAGCGATAGCATAAGCTTCATTATTGTCCCATTGATAGAGATACTGTCCGGAGGCACCGGTTGCACTTACACTGGCGCTTCCATCAGCAGAACCGGATGAAGGGGAGATCAGAGATGCAGTAGCATTAATCGAAGGGTCACTGATTTTATATTTTCCTGTTTTGACAGCACCTTTTGAATCGGAGACGGTAAGAACATATTCACCTGCAGACAGCTTTGATATATCGAATGTTGTTTGTCCTGTATTCCATTTGTATGTATATGGAGGTTGGCCACCGGCTACCTTTACCGTAAGTGAAGCTATAGGATCATTGCTTCTGCAATCAAGTGGCTTATCATTTTCAATACTGAGGATCAGTGAGGATTCCCATTGGATGAGATACAGGCCTTTGTCTTTTGTACCGGTCCAGATGGATCCATCTTTATCTACATCGAGGCAATTGACAAACTGGCTTGTGAAATACTGACCAGGTCCAAAGCGCTGGTATTTATCTGCAGCTACATCATACCCGGTCATCATATTCGAAGCAATCCACACACGCCCTTCATCATCGACCGCTATATCGCGAAGTTGGCCTTCAACATTTTTCAGCTCAATAGCTATCGGGGACCATTTGCCTCTGCTGTCTACTTGCCACAAAAAGTCATCGCCCAATATCCATAGATTTTCTCCCCAGGCATCAACACCTACAAAATTGAGATAGCGTTCTTCAAGCTCCCATTTATCACCTGACCCGATCAGCATGCCATCGTTTGTGGCTATGTAAGTTTTGCCGGTCGAGGTTATAAATATGTCATTGATTTGATCGGAGGTAAGCTTGTGATTATCTGTATTGAGACGTTGAACAATTCGGAGAGGAGCCAGGTTGATTTGTATAGCTCCAGATTCTTTTGTGCCCAACCAGACTGATTTGGATTTTGGATCATAGGATGCACAGGTAATATTTACATTTCCGATGAGCTGCTGCATGGCGCTGGTGCTCCAATCAAGTTGCGCATTTCCTCCACGAATAGTAAGCAGCGAAGTGGTGCCTGTGGGGACAGGAACTTTTTCAACGATATCAAGTGAGAAGACTTTGTTCAATCCCTGGGTATTGGACACCCACTTGATATTATCATCATCGACCCATATGTTGTTGATCGGGCTGCTCTGGTCAAGCATTTTACACCTGTCTACAAGCACCTGGCTGAAGATACTTGCAGGAAATTCCAAGAGGAGAAAGGATAATGAAATGAAGAGGATGTATTTATATTTCATAATGAATTCACAATAAGAATAAGGGTCGCAGAGGTTGCGGACCTTGAATTAGTGGGTTTAACGCTAAGAGGGGGGAAGATGTTTTTCGGAGCGGAGAATGGAGGTGTTATTGTTGACTAAAAATTGGTCAATTATAAGACAAATGCTATTAGAAAAGTTGATAAGGTATTCCCTATTCCGTGTGCAATCCAACCAGGAATAATACTCCTATTGTTATTTCGCCCACTTCGCTTCGCTCAGTGTGGCGACTATATTGTGGGGTACACGCTTACAGCGTTACAGAGATGACGCTCCTATGGAGCTTAGGAAATAACGAATAACGAATAACGAATAATGAATAATGAATAACGAATAATGAATAATGAATAATGAATAATGAATAATGAATAACGAATAATGAATAATGAATAACGATATTGAATCATGAAGAATAGAAAGTTGAAAAACGAAAAGGGAAGATATTTTTATTGATCTGGGAAACCTGATAAATCTATGATGATTAACGAACTGCGTCTCACATCTCAAATTGCTCTCTGCTCTCTGCCCTCTGCTCTCTGCTCTCTACCCTTAGCTTCGCGGGCAGACACGCAGGTCAGCCCCTACAGATCCCTGCTCTCTGCTCCCTGCTCCCTGCTCCCTGCTCCCTGCCTTTTAATGTCTCGGCCCCATCATCCGCATACCTCCCAACTGTGGATCTCCACCAGGACCTCTGATGGAATAAACAAAGGATAGCATCACGTATCTGCCGATGGAATTAGTCCGGACTTCTTCTATATAATTAATGTCAGATGTTCTGGAGAGGCCGCGGTTTTCATCAAGGACATCAAAAATGGATAGCTTGATCTGCCCCCTGTCTTTAGGAAGAATAAACCTGGAAATGGAAGCCTTCATCAACGGCAATGATTGGTTCTGCGCAAAAGCACTGCTCGTGTAGAGATTATAATTATAGCTGCCCTGAACCTTCCATTTCTTCCAAAGCGTCAGTGTTGCATCCGCAAAATAATTATGAAACACCGTGTTTTGATTCAATGCATCATTTACTTTATAATAGCTATCCGTAAATGTCAACTCCGCACCGAAATTATATTCCAGCACTTCCGAATTCATATTTGATATGGTGATTCCACCTGTTCTGGACCAGCGGTTTAGATCTGTCAATTCTGAATCAATAAGGTTCTGTGTATTGGTCAAGGTTCCATTCGCGTTGATGGTAAACCTGCTGTGGATCACTTTTAAAGGACGGCCAAAAGAGGAATAGAAATTATACCTCGATTCATGATCGATATTAATGGGCCTTGATGTTTCTATGA
>JBDSPM010000032.1:0-2979 GCA_039930325.1 Saprospiraceae bacterium | reverse complement strand
GTGCACTCGATGTGCGCAATCAATGCAGCGGATTTATATACGCGTTGACAGTTGGTGATGCCCTGATTAAAACCGGGATGTATAAAAATATACTGTTAGTTGCTGCTGAGACTCACTCTATGGGGTTAGATTATAGCACGAGAGGCAGAAATGTGACAGTTATTTTCGGAGATGGGGCCGGCTCAGTGATATTAAATGCAACTGAAGAAACAAATAAAGGAATTATAGCTAATGCACTTCATGCCAATGGTGAATTTGCAGAGGAGCTTGCCATGATCAATCCGGGTTCGCATGGAGGTGTTCATGTTGAGTACCCTTCAGTTTACGGATACGAGCCTTCCGAATTCGGCAACACATTCATCAGTCCAAAGATGCTGCAGGATGAAATGTTCTTTCCCAATATGAATGGACCTTTGGTATTTAAAAATGCAGTGGCGAAATTTCCGGAAGTGATCCAGGAGGTGCTGACAAAAGCAGGTTTGAAGAAATCCGATATCAATCTTTTGGTTTGTCACCAGGCTAATCTGCGTATCAGCCAGTTCGTACAAAAGACACTTGGATTGAGCGATGACCAGGTATGGAATAATATTCAGCGTTATGGCAATACGACTGCCGCTTCTATTCCAATAGCTTTGGCAGAAGCATACCAGGCAGGTAAACTGAAAAGAGGTGACCTTGTTTGCCTGGCTGCATTTGGGAGTGGTTTCACTTGGGGTGCATCATTGATCAGGTGGTGACGGATTAACAAAAATTAAATTACATGAAAGTTGACATACTTTTTATAGCTGCTCATCCGGATGATGTTGAATTGTGTTGTGCCGGAACAGTGTTCAGCCACATAGCGCAGGGATATACTGTTGGAATTATAGATCTTACCCAGGGCGAATTAGGAACCCGGGGAAATGCGGCTATTCGGGCTGAGGAAGCAGCACTGGCCAGTTCCATCATGGGCATTTCATTCCGTGAAAATCTTGAACTCAGAGATGGGTTTTTTGATTTCTCCGAATCCGGAAAGCTAGCCATCATCCGTGCTATCAGAAATCACCAACCTGAAATCGTAATAACGAATGCCATTCGGGACAGGCACCCTGACCATGGCAGAGCAGCCCAATTGGTAAAAGAATGTTGCTTTCTTTCCGGATTGCCTAAAATAGAAGTTAATGCTGGTGGCCAATCATTATCAGCCTGGCGGCCACGGCATGTATATCATATGATCCAGGATCACTATCTTTCACCGGATATTTGTGTCGATATCACCCCTTACATTGATAAAAAGACTGAGGCAGTCATGGCCTTCAAATCACAGTTTCACAACCCTGTATCTGAAGAGCCTTACACCCCAATATCCGGACTCGATTTTCAGGAATTTTTGAAAGCACGTGCGCGAGAAATGGGCAGGCTGATCGGAGTGGAATTTGCTGAGGGATTTACTTCCAATGGCCCTGTGGACAAAAACAATCTTCTTGTTTAAGTGTTGCAGTTATAAACCGCGGAAGGAAAGGTCATTTTCTTTTTCCTCCACTTTAGGTTTTGTATGGAATCAGTTTAACAAGCCTCTCAACCCGTATAAAATCAGTATAGAGGATTGGGTTTTCAAAATGTAATTCTTTATCATTGCAGCAATGAATGATTTTAATGTATTTCAATTCAGGCTATCTTCTTACCCTCTTCAACATGGAAACAAAAAATAATATACGATGAAAAGATTTACACTTCTATTTTTCTTATTGGCAGCGCGTTTAACCGGATATTGTGGAATTACTACTATTACGAATAGTGGTTTTGCTTTTACTCCGGAAACCGTCACCATTAAGCCTGGCGACAGCGTGCGATTCACTATTGCTAATATTCACAATGTTGTTGAGGTAAGTCAGGCAACATGGAATAATAATGGAAATACGCCTCTTCCCGGCGGATTTACTCTGCCTTTTGGAGGTGGATTAGTTCGTCCGGATTTGCTGACTGCCGGTACACATTGGTATGTATGTTCTCCTCACGCATCAAGTGGGATGAAAGGGATCATCATCGTTGAGGGATCTACCGCGACAGAGGATATTCATTTTCCTGCGAGTGTTTCCGTTTCTCCAAATCCTACGAACGGAAAAATGCAGGTGATCATGCAAAATCCTGATGCGTACAAATCTTTTGATTTGATTGTTTATGATATCAATGGCAAAAGAATTTATCTGAAATCTAAATCAGAAATCCAGCTAGTCAATGATATTGACCTGACCGGATTTTCAAAAGGATTTTATATCCTCAGGCTCTATGACGGAAGGAAATCATATAGCACGAAAGTCTTGCTGCAATGATGGGGATTGTTGATTTTTAAACAACCTGTCTTAGCTGTATTCAATAAAATAAAGTGGGTTGGCAAATCATTTTGTCAACTCATTTTCTTTAGATTCACCTGAGTTAAGGAAAATATCTGCTGTAATAGTCTCGCTTACCTTCCATCCATTCCGTATAATTCAATGAACCCAACCTGAATCTTGGAGACAGCTTGCTTTTAGTCTCAATTTTATATTCCATTTTACAGAAAAGGCCTGGAAGGCAATTGGGTGTGCCCAGGAAAAACATGGATGAAGGTTGTTGAAAGCCCAGTTTCTGGCCAGGTAGTTTATTTTCAAAATGCTGCTTCCATAAATCCTGGTAATAAGAATTCGAAGTAATTTCTGATTTGAAGATTAAGATCTCGGATTTATTGGCTGATTGCGCGTGAATGCCTGTGCAGCTAAAAATAAATAGTATCCCAATAAAATATTTCATGTTTGGAGGACTCCTGTGTTGAATGGTTCAATAGGTGCGTGGTCCGCCGCCTGAAGAGATTTCGATATAAAATCCCTGGTGTCGCGAGGGTCAATGATAGCATCTACCCATAACCTTGCCGCGGCATAGTACGGGGAAGTCTGTTCTGCATACCGTGAGCTGATTTCTTCGTACAATTTTTTTTCACCTTCAGGATCTGGCTTATGCCCT